>JAYUYU010000382.1:0-2214 GCA_043752365.1 Myxococcales bacterium
TTGAACGTTTCAGCGAAGTCGCCGGCCGCTTCGCGCAGCTTGCACAACTCCGAAAGCGCCCACAGGTTGGTGTCGTCTTGGGCCAGCAGCTCGCGCAGCACGGCCTCCGCCGCAGCGTTGTCGCCGCTGCTTTCCGCCAAGGCTTTGGCCTGACGGTACAGCTCCTCGCGACGCGATTCGTCGACCTGCAGCTTGGCGCGGCGCCGCAGTGTGCCGAACAGGTCCAGCTCCCGTCCCGGTGCGCGCTGCAGCTGCTCGATGCCCAGCAAGACCTCGTCGCTCGCAGGGTCGAAATCCAGCGCGCGAGTGAGCGCGCTTTCGGCCGATGCGTTATCGAACGCTTTGTCCCGGAACCAGCTAGAAAGCCGCATCGAAAGCGCCACGCCCGATTCCGGGGTCATCTCGCTCTTCAACTTGATGGCGTTCGACAGCGCCTGGCACGCCTTGTCCCATTCGCCGGTGATTGGCGCGAGTCGCTCGACCTCTTCCAACAGCGCGCTGTCCTCCGGAGCTTCGGCCAGCCCGAGCTCGATGACGCGCTGAGCGGCTCTCGGGTCCTTGCCTTCTTCTTCGAGCACGCGCGCCAGGTTGCGTCGCATGTCGATGCGAGCCTCGACGCTGTCGGCAAAGCCAACGCGCCTCTCGTACAACTTGGCCAGGCGATCGGTCAGCCCACGCGCTCGGTAAACCGACTCGAGGATCTCCGACACCTCTTCGAAGAGCTCCTCGACCTCTACCAACTTCTCGAGCTCGGCGACGGCGGGTTCATGCGCGGGCACGCGCTCGAGCGCCATGCGCAGCGAGCTCAAGCCGCGGGCAGGCTCTTCGAACTTCTCGATTTGGATCTGTGCCAGGCGGAAATACAGATCGGCCTGGCGTTCGTCGGAAGCTTCGACCGACACGCGCCGCTCCAGGATTTCAGCCACCGCCTCGTGGTCAGCCAAGCGCGTATGCAGGCGGTCGAGCGCGTCCAGCAGCTCCGGCTGGTCACCGGCTTGCTCGACCGCGCGTTTGTAGGCGCCGACAGCGCGCTGGTCGTCCTTCAGCTCCAGCTCGGCGATGCGTCCAAGCCGCACGTACAACTCGCGCGCGACCTCCGGGTCGAAGGTCGAGCCCGCGCGATCCGAGAGTGCGTCGGCGTAGCGCCCGAAGCCAGACGTAGCGCGCGACAGTCGTTCGAGCTCCGTGTGCAGCTCCAAGTCGTCTGGCCGCTCGCTGATGGCACGCAACAGCGCCGACTCGGCCTCGTTCTGCTTACCCAGGTTGGCCTCCAGCACGCGCGCGATGGTGCGTAGCGTTTGCACTCGGTCGGTCGGCTCCGTCTCGATGCTGAGCCGCAGCTCCAGCACGTCGCACAGGTCGGCGTGGCGGCCGCTCTGCTCCAGCACCGGCACCAAAATCTCCGCCACGCTGTGGCGTAGGTCTTCGTGGCCTCCGCCGATCTCACGCACGGCTGCGATGACCTCGGCATCACTGGGCGCTTCCTCGAGCGCCAGCCGGTAGGCGTCCAGCGCGTCCTCGAAGCTTTCCAGCTTGGAGGCCAAAATATTGCCGATTTCCTTGCGAATTTGCGCACGCTCGGCCGGAGCTTCGGCGGCGCTAGCCTGCAGCTTCAAGCTCTCGAGCAGCTCGGTCCACATCGACTCCGCCCGATACAGACGATTCAGCGAGCCCAGCACACCGTTGTCGCCCGGACGCACCAACAACGCCTGCTCGAGCACCTCGATGGCCTTGCGCTTGTCCGACAGCTGCTTGTCGTAGCAAGCGGCTGCGCTGAACAGCAGCGTGTACTTCAGGTCGTCATCGTCTTCTGTCAGCTCGACCCGACGTTGGTAAAGCTCGACCAAGCGCGCCGCGTCGCCTCGCGCTTCGTACAGCTCGATCAAGCAATCGACCGTGAACGCGCTCTCCGGATCGAGCTCGAGCGCCTTCTCGTAGCCGGCGACGGCGCCGGCCGCGTCGTCCAGCATGTCGCGCTTGGCCTCGGCCACGCGGCGCCAAACGCTGGCGCGCTCTTCGTCGTTGGGCAAGAGGTCGGCCTTGGCCGTCAGCACCCGCACCAGCACGGGCCAGTCGCTGAGCAGCGTCGCCAGCGACTCCATCTTGTTCAGCGGCTCGACGTCGCTCTCGTCTGCTGCGAACAGCCGTTCGTAGGCCGACAGCGCCTTGCGTGGGTCATCGCGCCGCGAGTTGTGAACGTTCGCCAGCGTCGCC
>JAYUYU010000383.1:0-5884 GCA_043752365.1 Myxococcales bacterium
CGCGACGAAGTGGTGGTGCAGAAGAAGGTCGGCAGTAGCGACAAGTACCGTCAGGTCTTGACCGTTATCAAGGTGGGCCGCGACGACCAGCCCTTCTTGGCCTTCGCGCACGAGGTCGGCATCAAGACTACCGACGGCGAAGTGACCAACAAGGTCAAGCTATCGAAGGCCGGCATCGAAATCGCGCAGGGCGAGGCCGAGGGCTTCGAGCCTGGCAGTTTTTCGGAGGTGCAGCCCGCCGACATGGGCGCCACGCTGCTGCCGTGGGAGAGCGTGGGCAGCCGCACCTTTGCGTGGAAGGTCAAGGGCTTCGAGCGAGCCGGCGAAACCGGCTTCACCCCCAAGCCAAGCGCCGCTGCGCCCGCCGGCAAAAAGTCGAAACCAAAAGCGAAGAGCGACGAGCCGCCGGCCCCGCCAGCGCCGCGCCCGCCCAGCGCGGACGAGCTGCTCGATCGCGTCTACGCCTTGTACAAGAAAGACCGCGGCGTCTCGGGCAAGCCCAGCTTCGACTTCGTCACCGATGTGGCTGGTGACCGCGGCCCCGAGCGCGTGTTGATTCACGGCAAGGACATGCTCGTGTTCGGCAAAGGCTTCCGTGAGGGCTTGAGCTACGCCTTCATCGCGGTCGGTGTGGCTGATTCGAAGGACATTCTGGACGCCACGGCGCGCGACCTGACCGGTGACGGCAAGGCCGAAATCATCGTGCGCGCGGTGCTTCACGCCAAGGCCAGCAAAGCGCTCGGCGGCGACACGGTCGATCGTCACGCGCTAATGATCTACGGGGTGCAGGGCGACGGCCTAATACGCATCTTCGGCGCCGAAACCGGGCGCTCCCTCGGCAAGGATCAAATCATCGGCGCCGTGTCGTTCATCCCCGCCCGCCGCGGCTTCGACCTCGAGCTACGCCCCTCCCGCGCCATCGGCTGGACCGAACAGTCGTACCCGTTCCCAGTCGACACCACCACCGCCGGCGGCCTCGAGCCTCTACTGCTGCCGTGGAACGGTGGCTCGCGCAAGTACCGCTACGACGGCAAGTCGTTTGCGGGGCCTTGAGGCGCGAGGAGCCAGCGAGACCTCCGTGTTGGGTGCGGACTTGCATCGTGCTACCTTTCGCACATGACGGTGCCCGCTCGGCGACCCGCGACCTACGACGACATCGTCGCGTTGCCAGAGCACCTAGTCGGTGAAATTTTAGACGGCGAGCTTTTCGTGAGCCCGCGTCCGGCAGGTCCGCACGCTTTGGGCGCCATGGCTCTTGGGGCAAGTCTTGTCCCCAAAATGCAGTTCGGCGACGGCGGCCCAGGAGGGTGGTGGATCCTCAGCGAGCCCGAGTTGCACATCGTCGAGCACGTGGTGGTGCCTGACCTTGCCGGTTGGCGACGCGAGCGCATGCCCACAAGCCCACGGGAGGCCTTCTTCACGCTGCCCCCAGATTGGGTCTGCGAAATACTCTCACCCTCCACCAGCCGCTTCGATCGCACCCGCAAGCTCCCCGTCTACGCCCGCGCCGGCATCCCCCACCTCTGGCTACTCGACCCCCTCGCAGAGACCCTCGAAGTCTACCGCCTGCAATCCGGATACTGGGTACTGCTGGCAACTCACGGTGGGGATGACATCGTTACGGCGGAACCATTCGAAGCGGCGTCGGTGGAATTGACCAGGATTTGGGGGCGGTAGGGTTCTTTCGCAACGGCAATGACCAGGTCGAGCGCTGGCGCGAGGGCTCCTGCCGCCGTCGCTACAGGCCTGGACAACGGTCAGGCCTGCGTCTACGTCCCCGAACCGAGGCTAGGGCCCCGGGCCGTCTAGGGGCTAGCCTGGCGGTTCTATGGCCTGAAAGCCACGCAAGTTGCGGAAGGAGGTGAGTGAACGCGCATTGTAGCCACCCTCCGCCGACGAGCTCGCGACGATTCCCACGTAGGCGCGCGCCGGTAGGTCGACGTCGTAGGAAGCGCGGGAAGTCGGGATCCAATTCGTGCCGTCTTGACTCGCAAATGCGGACACGCTGTTGCTCACTCGCAGCAGCCTCACCCAAATGTTGGGGAAGGTCCGCTTGCTAATGGCATGGTCGCGATTGAGCCATGCGTAGTCGAAGCCAGGCACACCCAGCGCGCCGCCTGCTTTCGATCGGTAGTCGAACAGAAAACAATCATGGAAGTTGTCGATTGGCTGGACCGCGAGGATGGCGATGAAGCGGGCGTTGACGTCGAGCGCCTCGCGGAGCATCAGCCCCGCCTTGACCGGATTGCCGAGGTTGGCCGGTGGCGCATTGCTCGCCATCGAAGTCAGCTGAACCGCAACATCGAAGTCGCCCATCGCCTCGGTGTACACGAAGCGCCCTTGGTCCTCACCGCAGTGGTGCCCGCACTCGGCGCCATAGGCCGTCACATCGTAGCTGTCGAGAACCGACACGACGTCAGTGAGTCCTTCGCCGGTAGGGACGCCGTCGTAGCATGAGCCACGCAAGTCGATGCTCTGCAGGGGATCGACGGCTGGCGCGCCCCCGGCCCCCGCGTTGCCCGCGTTGCCGACGTCCCCGGCGGCGCCTGTCTCGCCTGCCGACGCGTCCGCGCCGCCGCCCGCTGCTCCGCTCGCGTCAGCGCCGCCCCCTCCTGACATGCCGCCCACGCCACCTAACGAGCGTTCGTCACGCCAGGCGCGGTAATCCGGAAACTGGCAGCCAAGCACCGCTAGCCCAAAAGCCACCGGAACTACTCGCAACATGACCGAGAAGAGTAGCATCACCTTGGGCCTTGTGCGCGGCGGGCCATGCTCGCTAAAAGCCCATCCTTCCCTACAACGACCTGCAACGACCTACACGGTTCTCAACGAGCGTTGGTAGGAACGCAAGGCGTCAGGGGGAGAGTAAGGTTTTCCGGGCTCGAGGGGGCTGGTAACGGCGCACTTCGGCGCTATGCGTGCGACCAGTAGAGGGAGTCTGACCATGACCGTAAAAGAAATATCAGAGCAGTACGTCGCGTTGTGCAAAGAAGGCAAATACGGACAGTGTCTCGACGAGCTGTTCTCGAAAGACGCCGTCAGCGTGGAAGCCTCGGTACCTCCGGGCACGGATCCGGTTGCGAGCGGAATTGGCGCCATTCGTGCCAAGGGCGAGTGGTGGGTGAACAATCACGAGGTGCACAGCGGAGAGGTATTCGGCCCCTACCCAAACGGCGACCGCTTCATGGTGCGCTTCGTCTTCGATATCACGAATAAACCCGCCAACCGGCGCATGAAGATGGACGAAATTGGGCTCTTCACCGTCGAGAACGGCAAAATTATCCGCGAAGAATTCTTCTACCAGGGCGGTTGAGGGAAAAGAGCCTTCAGCTTAGGGAGTGAGCGACTGAACCGCGCTTGCGGTGAGCTGCTTCCCGCGGCTTTGGCGAGCGCTGCGCTCGGAAGGAGCCGCAACACCCCGGACGGCGTGCCCCCTTCGACGCCGCGCCGCCGCCGCGGCGACTGGAGCAAGTTCGTGACGAACTTGCGCGTTGTGTAACTGCCGTTCGTCACGGCTGCCAGGGGGGCGCTAGTCTAAATAGTTTTTTTCGACCCCGTCCGACGTCTTTTCGATGGCGACGATCGTCAGGTGGCTCGCGTGAGCGTGCCACGGCTGCGCTCGCGAGCCGTTGGCGTAACCGGGGGCCAAAAGCGGCGTGTCTTTGACGACTCCGTCGGCCGAGTCCTTGTACTTGGGCGGCAGCATCAAGTTGGCGTCGTCGCCCGGCAGCCTGCGCGGTGCAGGGCAGTTGGCGTCGTCAATGGTACCGGGTCCGCAGTTGTCCATGGCTCGACAGTTCCTGTCTTGAACGAGGTGCTCGACCCTGCCTTGCCCGACCACGACGATCGATTTTTCGTAGCTAGCGAGGAACGTCGCGTGCTGCTCCCAAGCTGAACCGTCACCGGCATTCATGTAAAAGTGCCTCGCTTCGACGCCCTTGTCGTCGAAGATCGTGAGCTTCAGCACTTCGTAGCTGCTGACGACCGACGTGCCGTCTCGGTAGAACATGTCGTACGGTCCACCGGTGTTGATGTCCGTGGTGGGGGCCGGCACGTCGCGCGAGCCGCCCGTGTAGTTCTTGCCTTCGGTCACGCCGCTGAACCTGAACGTGACTTTGTAGTGTTGCCCCTTCTCGCCGCCGAGCTGCCAGGTCTCGACCGTTCGTGCGCCCACCTCCTCAGTCGTGCCGGTAGTCGGGCAACCCGCGGCTCCGACATTCCGGCATTCGAAGCTCAACTTCTCGCCGCAGCCCGTAATCCACCACGAGTCTTTCCAACCGGGATTGCCGAAGTCACTCGCGGCATTCGCGACTTCATCGATGCAACTGACCGGATCGGCGCAAGGTTCCAGCTCGCCACCGGCGCCGCCCCCGCCACTGTCGTTGTTGGCGCCAGCTGTCGACGTGCCGCCCTGGCTGGAGCCGGCGTTAGGCGTGCCGCCGTTCATCGAGCTGCCGCTCGTGCCTTGATTGCTCGAGCCGCCGCTGTCGTTCGCTCCAGCGCCCCCGGTCGATGCTCCGGCAGTCGCTTTCGTTCCTGAGCTGCCGCTAGCGTTGCCAGCCGTCGCTTCGCCGGCGTTTTCGTCCACGCTCAGGCGAGACATGAGGCAGCCAGCGAGCAGCAGTGAGCCCGCCCAAACGGCTGGTGAAGCAAAGACCTTGGCCTTCAAAACGCACCTCGAATTCCGGCCATGCCCAGGCCCACGATGGGAGCTAGCTGGGCGGCCTGCGGTTTTGGCTTTCCCGATTTCGATAGCACCACGAACAGCCCGGCAGTGGCCGCGCCCACACCGGCGGCCACGAAACCAATCGTCGAAATCGTGAGCAGTTGGTTGTGTGCGTCCACGTCCCCCCGCTGGCTGTGCAAGCAGCCGGTGGGGGGGCAATCCAGGTCGCCCTTTTTGGCTGCTGCCAGGCCAGCCGTAATGCCGCCCGTGGCGAGCCCGGCACCTGCCACGGCCACGCCGACCCAAAACCCTGCGGGTAGACCCCCACTCTGGGGCGCCGCTTGCGCTGCTGGTGGCGGCGTGGCGCTCGGTTGTGCCGCCTCTGCCGCGGGAGCTGGGGCTGCTGGCTCTTCGGTCGTTTGCACGGCCTGGGCCATCTCGAGCGCGACGCCGAGCTTCTGTCCTTCGCTCAGCGTGAATTCTTTGCGGACGAGCTGCCGACCTCGCCGCGCTTCGACCACGTGCTTGCCGGGGTTGATCGGTTGCCGCACTCCGAGCAGCACGGGAACCAGCGGCGTGCCGTCAACGGTAACCGCCGTTTCCGCGTCCCCACCTTTCAGCTCGATGGTGACGCTGGGAATACGCGGAAGCAACGCTTCTCGCTCGGTGAGCGCGTCGGCCTGAGCCTGCTTTTGCACGGCGACGTCCCCGCGCAACGCGTCGAGCCGCGTGACCGCCAGGTAGCGCTCCGAAGCTTCGACCAAGCGCCCAACCTTGACCAAGGCCCGCGCCGACCAAAGCCCCAGTGAGGGGACGCGCAAGATCTCGAAGGCTCGGCTCAGCTTGTCGCTGGCTGCGGCGTAGTTGGCAGCCTGAAAGTCCTCGACGCCGTCGGCCCCCAGATCCCTGGCGGCAGCGCGAGTCGCGTCAGACTGGGCCCAAGCTGACGCCGGAAGAAGTAGCGCCAAGACCCCGACCGACAAACCCTTAGTCACCATCCTCATGTACGAGCAGGGTAGAAGAATGCCCGCCAATTGTCAGCTCGCCGGTTTGAAGGCGCTACGCGGTGCCCTTTCCTACGAGGAGTAGCGCCCTCACGCCCCCCTCGCCCTCAGGCCCAACTTCGCAGGCTGGCTTGAGCGGCGGCCTTCGCCGAGCCACCCTTGGGCGCCATGAGCTCCCCCGAGGCGGTCGAGAAGGCGCTGGTCATTCCCGAAG
>JAYUYU010000384.1:0-5879 GCA_043752365.1 Myxococcales bacterium
GCGGTGAAATGAGCTTGGCTAGCATGCTGTAAATGCCAGCCATGTCGTCGCGGGTGCACTGGCGACCAATCTCGTGCACCAGGTCTTTGCCTTCACCGCTGGAGGTGCGGATGGCGGCCAGTAGTTCTTTGTACCAGGCGATGGAGTACCAGCCGCCGGGCACGATGGCGCCGTACACGAAGCCGTTGCGTAGCTCTTCTCCGACGCCGGCCAACGCTGCTTGCTGCGCGGGCTTACCGCGCAACGTACCGAGGCTGCCGTAAACGGAGCGAAACGCGACACCCTTTACGCGAGGCTCGTCAACCATGTAGCCCCGGGACTGCAGGAGCCCCGAAGAACCGAGGATGCAGGGCAATGGCGCCCAGCGCAATGGCCAAGCCTAACAGTAGCGGTAGCCACACCTCACGCAGCACCAGGCGACTTTTTCCTGCCAGCAGGGCGACGAACGGCACATTCGAAGTCACGCCCTCGAAACGCGCAAACTCGACTGGATGGCTGCGCCGACGCTTGCGATCGATATCGAAGCCGCCGCGCAGGGCGGTAAGGCCCAGGCTGCCGAAGAACAACAGCGAGCCTAGGTCGGCGTTGACCGCCAAATGGGCGGTCGACCACAGCACGACCGACCACAAGAATGGGTGACGCGTGACGCGCAGCAGGCCGCGCGCCGGGTCCGGGGACGATAGGTGCTTTTCACCATCTACCGAGGTTGGGCTAGGCACCGTGAAGGCCCCGACCAGGAACACGAACGCCAAAGGCACGACCACTACGGGCAGGTAGTAGAGCGGCGCCGGCGTGACCCACAGCGGTTGGAATGCCGCGCCGCGGTACTCGACGACTAGCCACCACAGTGAAGCCAGCGACGCTAGCGAGAAGCCGCCACGGTAGGCCTTGTCGCCGAAACGCTGCAACAACGCGCCACGCAGGCTGCTGCCAGCCACCGCAGCGTGCAGCAAGAACCAGACAAGTGCCGCGAGCCCCAGTCGAGCGAATTCCACTGCTTAGCCATGGTACGGGCTCGGCGCGAGCGCAATCACTTCGCCCGTCCGCGATGCTAACTTCGAACCAATGCGGCTCGTAGAATGCTCGCTTGCGGAGCACGGCGGGGACATCTTGGAGATTCTCAACGATGCCATCGTTAGCTCCACCGCACTTTACGACTATCACCCGCGTGAACCGAACAGCATGGTCGGCTGGTTCGACGCCAAGCGGGCTGGCCAATTTCCGGTGTGGGGAGCGCTCGGCGGCGCGGGCAAGCTGCTGGGTTTCGCGAGCTACGGCAGCTTTCGCGCTTGGCCTGCCTACAAGTACTCGGTAGAGCATTCCGTGTACGTGGCGCGGGGACAACGCGGCAACGGCGTGGGCACGACGCTGATGCAACGCCTGATTCAGAGCGCGACCGAGCAGCAGCTACACACCTTGATCGGCGGCGTCGACGCCGGCAACACCGAAAGCGTGGCCTTTCACGAGCGGCTAGGCTTCACCCACGCGGGTACCATCAAGCAGGCGGGCTTCAAGTTCGGGCGCTGGCTGGACCTGGCGTTTTATCAGCTAATCTTGCCCGGCCCGCAGCAGCCCAGCGACGGCTAGTAGCGCTCCGCAAGGCGCGGCTCGTGTACTGCCAGTACACGGTAACTGCGGCCGTCGGCTGGAAATCATGCCCAATCGTGATACGCCTAGGTCGTGCAGTGCGCCCCGGCAGTACACATTTTCGACTACGTCGATTACCGCCAGTTCTTGCGCGACTTTTACGTCACTACCAAGGCTCGCAGCCGCGCCTTTTCACACCGCGCCTTCTCGAAGCGCGCCGGGCTGAGCTCTTCGAACTACCTGGGTCTGGTCACGAAGGGGCAGCGCGACTTGTCGAGCGAGATGGCACCGCGATTCGCCAAAGCTTGCGGCCTGCAGAAGAGCGAAGCTGATTTTTTCTGCGACTTGGTAGCCTACTGCCAAGCCAAAACCACCGACGAGAAGCAACGTTGGCACGAGCGACTGGCGCGGTTCCGCAAATTCCGCGAAGCACATCGGCTGGTAGGTGAGCAGACGGCCTACCACGCCAACTGGTACATGCCCGCCGTGCGGGAGCTGGCAAACCTGGCCGCTTTTCAAGAAAATCCACGTTGGATCGCGGGCGCACTGCAACCAAACATTTCGGAGCGACAAGCCATCGAAGCGTTGCATACGCTGCAGCAGCTCGGCTTGCTGGTACGCGACACGAAAGGCAAGCTGCGCCAGGCGCAAGCTTTGGTGACGACGGGCCCCGGCCCGCTAGGGCACCAAGTTTTCGTGTACCACCACGGCATGCTCGATTTGGCCAAGCGCGCGCTCGACCACGTGCCGCGCGAGCAGCGGGACATCTCGAGCCTGACCTTGTGCGTGGCCGAGTCGACCCTGCCAATCTTGAAGGAGCGCATTCGCGCATTCCGACGCGAGCTACTGCAGTTGGCCGAGCTGGAAGCCGCGCCCGAGCGAGTCTTGCAACTCAACTTTCAGATGTTTCCGCTGTCGCGGCGCAACGTGCCCGCGGCAGCCGTCAAGCGGGCGAAAACGAAGGAGCGGTGATGAAGCAGATTATTATTGGGGCGCTTTTGGTGGCAGCCGTGAGCTGCACCGGCGGAACCGAAACCGACAACCCTGCCACGCTGACGGACTTCACCGGCAGCGCGTGCAAGTCGCAGACACAAGATCCTGGGCAACAAGCCATCGTGCTGGAGTCGGACGCCGAAGGCCTGCAGTGCGTGGAATGGAAAAAGCAACCTGACGGCTCGCTCGGCGTTAGGTTGCTCAACTTTCCGGAGCCGTGCGGCGACGACTACCAGGGAACGGCCAAGCTGGCACAAGACGGCTCGCTAGAGCTGGCCGTTCACAAAGCGAGCTGCGACGTGTTGAAGTGCGGCTCGTGCGTGTTCGACTTCGCCTACACGCTGTCGGGCATCGACTTTGCGGAGCCGCTCTCGATTCACTTCGGTTCAGCCGTTTGCGCTTCGGAGCCGACGACCTTTGCGGATGAAGTCACGCTGCCGGTCGACGAGCGCGACCGCGGCGTCGTTTGCCGCTACTTGGAGCGAGGCCCCCTCGAACAGCACGGTCGCGGGCGCGGCCGCTGCGGCGAGCGCAACCTGCCGTGCGGCACCTGCGACGGTACCGACAACCTGACGTGCCAAAGCGGGCTCACCTGCAGCGAGCTCGACGACAACGACTCACGCTGCTTGCAAGACTGCACGAGCGATGCTGATTGCGCCGGCGGTCTCACCACTTGCCAAGACGGGCTGTGCCGCGCGAGCGCCAGCTGGTAGCCGCCCCAGAAAAGCCGCCCAGCCAGACGCTGAGACGAACGCGGCAGTCAGCTGCCAGCTTTCGTGGGGATGGGCTGCGGGGCTGGGCGCATTGACGATAGAAGAGCCGCGAGCACGCGGTTCGGGGACTACAGTCGTCGGAGAAGTATGCATCGCTCGAGTTTCGTGGCACGCGGGTTGACCTTGGCGATTTGCCTCACGCTGTCTGGCCAAGCCTTGGCCAAGACGAAGGTGGCCTGCGCGGGTGAACAGACCACGCACAGCCTGCATCGGGAAAACGACCCCGAGTATCCGTTCTTGATGGCGAAGCAGCTCGATGCCGACTTCGTGGCGACCGACAAGATGGCGCCCCTGGGCGGCGGTTTCTTGGAGGGCGGAGGAACGAGCTTCACTGTCGGCAACTTCGCGCATCCGCAAGCCAGCGTGCTGAAGCACACTAAAGAGAACCCGAAGACTTACCTCGATAGTGCGGAGTTTCTGCTGCTCGTCGCGTTCAAGCCGGACTTGGTCGTGCTTGGACCGTTTGGCTGGCACGACGTCTTGAGTGGCGTGCCGCTAGCCAATTTCCCCAGCGACATGGACGCGCTGATCGCCGCCGTGCAAGCTATCGACAGCAAACCGCGCATCGCGCTCGCTACGCCGGTACCACAAGGCGGCGTCGACAAGGCCGACGGCTTCACACAACTCGACGGCTACACGCGCGCAGCTGCAACGGCGCACCAACTGCCAATCATCGACGTGTGGCAGGACCTGACCGGCAAAGCCTCGCTCTTTCAGGACGACTTTCACCTCACCGTCGAGGGACGAACGCGCCTGGCCACCTTCGTCGGCGAAGCCGTGAAGGCCTTGGCCGCGGCCCCGCCGGTAGGTGGCGCCGGAGGCATGGGTGGGGGCGGCGCGAGTGGAAGCGGCGGCAGCGGGGGAGTAAAAGCACTTGCCGGTTCCAGCAGCGGGGGCGCACTAGCGGGCGCTGGAGGCGCCGCCAGCAGCGGCAGCGCTCCGGTGACAGGCACCGCCAGCGCGGGCATGAGCGCCGCTAGCGGCGGCGAAGCGAGCCCCACGCTCGCGGCCGACACGCCTACTTCGAGCTCGGGTTGCGGCTGCCGAATTACGGCGTCGACGACTGCGCCGGGTGCGAGCCTATTGGGCGCGCTGTTGATGAGCTTGGTCTTGCGGCGGCGCGCACGCGCGGCCTAGCTCGGCTAGCGGCCCAGCGTGAAGCTGAGGCCGAGCAAAATTTCCGGGTGGTGTTCGCGCGGAGACGGGTAGGCGGGCCTCAAGTCAGCGAGCACGCATAGCTGGCGTGGCCGGCAGCGTCGCGACGGAACGGCAACCACACCAGCGCGAGCGTACCCACTTCGATGTCCGCTTTGCGTGGCGCGATTTGGGCGCGGCTGATTTCGTGGCTGGGCCCAGGCGCCTTCGCTCGTAGCGCCGCGAGCTTGGCGTTGGCTTCCGCCTGAAGCGCCGCCCATTTTTCGCGCAGGGCGGCGCGCTGCTCTTCGACGCGACCCACGTCGCCCAGCTCTTTTTTGGCGCGATTGGCGGAGCGCACAACCGAGGCACCGCGGCGCAGCGTGGTGGCCGAGAGGGCCGAGCGACCCAGCAAGGCGCCCAGCAGCGTGGAACCAATCGCCGCCGCCGCGTCCACCTGTTTGGCGCCGGCTTGGGCTCGCTGCTCCGCCAGCTTGTTCTCGACGGCGTCGAGCTTGGCCTGCAACTGCTGAAATTTCGGATCGTACTTGGTGCGCAACGCCTGAACGGCGCCGTCGCGCTCTTCACGCGCCTGCTGATCGACGCGAGCCAGGAAAGCGGCCGCCGACTCGTTGGCCATGGCGCTGAGCTTTAGCGAGGCGCAGGCCAGCAGCTCGAGCCGCTGCTGCAGCAAGTGCGTAGCGACGGATTTTTTCCAGCCCGTGAGCTGTTTGGCCGACGGGGCGCGCTTGGGCAACGGTAGGAAAGCGGCCCCCACCAGCGGCTCGTGCACGCCGCTAGCCAGCAGCTGCGCGCTGGCCGAGGCTGCCAGCGCAAAGTCCAGGTCGAGCGTTGACTCGACGAGCGGCACCAGCAACGTCAAGGCTCGCCAGTGATCGACTCCAGCCTTTGCGTCCACGAAATGGAGCTTGGCGCTGACGGCGATTGCCGGCTGGTACGCAAAGGGGCCTTCGCCCGAGGCCGTGATGAAAAGCTCGGGCAAACCCTCGGGCGGGGCCGGGCGCGCGCGGGGTGCCGGCACGCTGGAAACTACCGCCATTTCCAAAGTTTTCGTAGGCGTGGTCGACGGCGCTGCTGCTGCTGCTGCCTTCTTGGGCCCCATCAGCGCCTTGATTTGGTCGCGCGAAAGCGGACCACGCAGGAACGACAGCGTATGCCGCGTTTGAAAAATGATCGGCCCGGCTTCGCGCACGTCGTTCATCAAGAACACCCGCGAACCGAGCGCCGACAACACTTGATCCATCACGCCGCGGTCGAAGGCTTGGCTCGCGCCCAGCGCCGCGCCTTCTAGGCCTTCGAGCACCCGCAGCTTGTCGCGCTCGGTCTGGAGGCGCCCCAAGAACCAAGTCCCGCAGTTGGACAAGCCCTTGT
>JAYUYU010000385.1:0-2205 GCA_043752365.1 Myxococcales bacterium
GCGGGCGCCCCGACGTGGGGCGCGACCTTAGCCCAAGCGCGAAAATCCTGGGAGGTCCGCGCGCTTGGGCAACAAAGGATTCTTCGGACCAAGCCGGAAAATTGCTTCATAGCGGGAGAAAGCCGATATGAGCGGCCTCGTGCATGCCACAGGCCCAACCCCGCGGGCCGGACTTGGCCAGGTACTAGGCGTCGCAGCCGCCGTCACCGCGCTGGCCACGGCGCTGTCGTACCTGTTGCCGGACAGTTGGGCCGCGACCGGGGTCGGCTTCACATTCCTGTTGGCGAGCTATTGGCTGGTCATCAAGAACGACGACACCGAGCAGATCCGTGAGTTCGGGCTGTCGCTGGGCGGGTTGCTGGAGGCTGGACCGCTGTCAGCGGCACGGGTGCTGCGCGCGACGGTAAGCGCGTTGGCCTACGCCGTGGCGGCCGCGCTCGTCATCTATCCCTGCTTCTGGTTTGGCTTTCGAATCTGGTGGCACGTGGGAGAGTTTCACCCGGCACCGCTCGGCCCCGTGTTGGCGGATGCGCTGGGCCAACTGCTGGTGATTGCGCTGCCGGAAGAAGCCTTCTACCGGGGCTACCTGCAAACGTCGCTCGAGCGCGAGCTCCGGCCCAAGCTTTCCATTTTTGGCACGCGCGTGGGCTGGGGCCTGGTGTTGACGAGCGCCATCTTCGCCGTCGGTCACTTGTTCACCGAGCTGAACGCCGCCCGCCTGGCAGTGTTCTTTCCCTCGCTGGTCTTCGGCCTACTGCGCGCACGCACCAAAGGCATCGGAGCGTCCATCCTGTTCCACGCCATGTGCAACCTCTTCAGCGCGTACCTGGCGCACAGCTACTTCGGCCACTAAACGGCTCGAGATTCACAGGGAGATCGGGAGATCGGGAGTCGTGCGAGCGTGAATTTTGTTGCGCCGCTCAGTGACGTCGCCCGCGTCGCGTCCTAACTCGCCGTAACGGCTCCGCCCATCGCGACGCAAAGGTGTTACGAATCGGCGCCCAAATTCCGGCTCGCACGACTCCCGATCTCCTGATCTCCCTGTGAAAAATCTGGGAGACGCCCATCGTGTGCGCTACCGTCCAAGCATCGTGATCGCTGATTTTTTGTTGGACGACGTGGTTGTGCGAGCTTTGGCCGAAGATCTGGCGGGGGGCGACGTGACGAGCGCGGCGGCGGTGGCACAGGAAGCGCGCGCGGTGGCGCGGGCGGTGGCGCACTCGCCGCTGGTGGTGTGCGGCGGCAACGTGTTTGCGCGCGCGTTTTACAAAGTGGATCCAGGGGTCCGCGTCGAGGAACGCTTGGCCGAAGGCAGCCGCGCTCAGCCAGGTGATGTGCTGTGGTTAGCCGAAGGCTCGGCACGCTCGCTGTTGATGGCCGAGCGCACGGCTTTGAACTTCGCGCAGCGCTTGTCGGGCGTGGCCACGCTCACGCGGGCCTTCGTCGACGCCGTTCCGGCCGGGTCGAAGCTGCGCATCGCCGACACCCGCAAAACTACGCCAGGTCTGCGCTTCTTGGAGCGCTACGCGGTGCGGGTCGGCGGCGGGCACAACCACCGCGACTGCCTCGGATCGGCGGTATTGATTAAAGACAATCACATCGTGGCGGCCGGCGGCATTCGCGCCGCCATCGAACGCGCGCGCGCCTACGCTCCGCACACCAGCCGCATCGAAATCGAAGTCGAGTCGTTGCTTCAGCTGGACGAAGCCCTGGCCGCTGGCGCCGAAATAGTCATGCTCGACAATTTCGACTCGACCGCGTTGAAGGAAGCCGTCGCCAAGACTCGCGGCCGCGCCATCGTGGAGGTGTCGGGTGGCCTCACGTTGGCGCGCGTGAAGGAGCTGGGCGAGCTAGGCGTCGACATCGCGAGCGTGGGCGCGCTCACGCATTCTGCGCCGGCTGCGGACATTGGCTTGGACATCGAGCGCATTGGATGAGCGCCGAAGCCTTCGACCGGGCACTGTTCGACTCCGAGCGTGCCGCACGGCAGCTCACGCTGGGACAGCCCGTCAGCTGGCGCAATGAAACCCAGTCGACGAACGACGACGCGCTGGCGGCCGCCAAGAGCGGCGCGCCGCACGGGGCGGTCTTCGGCGCAGAGACGCAAACGCGCGGGCGTGGTCGGCGCGGTAGTGAGTGGGTCTCGTCGCCCGGCGCGGGCCTGTGGTTTTCGGTGCTGTTGCGGCCCGAGCTGAGCGCCGAGTT
>JAYUYU010000386.1:0-2205 GCA_043752365.1 Myxococcales bacterium
TGCCCTTGATAGTCTTGAAAGGCGTTGAGCGCGCCTTCTCGGACTGCGGCCCATTGCGGTTGAGCGTGCTCGGGGGCCGAGCCGAAGTTATCCTTCAACTCGTGGTCGTCCATGATTGCATGGCAAGAGTTGTTGGCGAGCAACTGGCGAAACCCCTCGTACGACCAGAATGCACGGTAGCGTCGGTGATAGAGCGCTCGCACTTCCTGGCTTGTGCATTCGAGGATGTCTTCGCGCCCCGGCGGGGCCACCTTTGCAAAGAAGTCACGCTCGAACAGGCTGCAGTTTTTGGGATAATCCGAGTACATTTGGTCGCCCATCAGAAACACGCGTTTCACGTCGTGTTCCTGCAGGGCCCGGTCCAAGACTTCGAGCAAGCGCAGCGCGCGCGGGTCCACGTTGCCGTCCGCGTCGAAGGGTTGGTGACAGCTCGTCACGGCAAAAGAAAAACGCGCCGGCGCGTCCTCCGCGGCAGCCGGCGCGGTTTCGAAGCGACCCTCACCCACGAGCTGATCGCCACGAGTAATACGATATCGATAGGCCGTGACCGGCTCGAGCGCCGCGCCGCCATTCAGGTCGTCCGGATACTGGAAGCTTAGAGTGCCATCAGCATCTCCATGCAATGAAAGCTCGACGCTCGCCCGCTGCTCACCGTCCTGCGATCGCAGCTCGATCGAGAGCAAACCGCCGGCGGTGACGCGCACCCAGAAGCGCACCCACGTAGGCCCGCAAGCCCCCACCGCGGCCATATCGCCGATTTCTCGGCTCTCGAAGTCGCTCTTGCTCAAGATGCCGCAGCGTTACATGGCGCTAGGGGCGGCGCCAAGGGGCGGCAGGGTCCTGTCGCTCGGCGTCGTATTTCGTCGCCACGACTCAGGGAGCTCCTCACCACCTAGCACGGTCAGTCGCGTTCTCGGTCGCAGTGGGCTCATTCCCGTAGGTCGGCGAGCAGGCGCCGCAGCAGGAAGCCGTACGGCTCGAGGTCGCGTAGCCACGGATTGATTTGCGTGCCCAGGCGGGCGGCAACTGCCACCATCGACACGAGCGCGCGGGCCGGATCGTTGGTTGTGAGCCGTGCGATGACACCGCCGCGGAAATTCGGACTGGCTTCTACTTGAACTGCCTGGCCCAAGCTGTCCGTAAGCTCGCGTTTAAGCTTTTCGCTATCAATGACGCGCGGTTCCGGCTTCTTCTCCCCTTTCTGCCGCGGAGGCTCCAGGAACCAGAAGTAACCCTGGGCTTCGAGCTCGCGCCCGTCGAGCGCTGTTACGGATGCACCTTGGCGCAGCGCCAGCACCGCCACCCGCTTCCGGCGCTGCAGGCCCTCGACCAAGACGCAACCCGCGGCGGCCTGTGCATCCGCCTCGTTCAGGGATTCGGCAAAGCGAGCCGCATGTGCTGTTGCCTCGCCACCGTGAAACGACACCATCAAGCGAGGCACTTGCGGCAGCTCCGCGCCCAGGCGTTTCTTGGCCGACAGGAAGTCCGCCTCGTTGAAGTCCTCGTCGAGCAGCAGCTCGGCGCCAATCGGGCGTCGCCCCGCGAGCTGTTTGATGAGGTTGACGCACTGGGGTAGGTCACCGCCCTCTTCGCTCGTGGCCCGCGGTATCAGTACGAAGGCGACGTCGCCGTGCAGGTACGACTTGCAGCCTGCGGGCAGGGCGGCATCTTCCGCGAGCTTTGCGGTATCGGCGGCGTCGCTACCGCGAATGGCAGCCAAAAGCGCGGGCGATTCGTGCAGGTGAATCCCGCCCGGCGCGACGAAGCCAGCGCGCTTCCACGTGAGCGCGCGGAGCTCGGGGAAGGCGTCGCCGGCATCGTACGACAACGCCAACACGCTCTTGCCAATGGCGACCAGCGCGCTCGGACTTTGCCCATACACTTCGCCGCTCTCACGCTCGCTCGTCAGTACCAGGGCTTCGTTCTCGAAAAGCGCCTGCCACTCGCTTGAGTAGAGCCCATCGGGCGTCCAACCGGGTTGAAGCTCGGCCAGGTAGCGCTCCGCGCCAGCAGAGGACTCGAACTTGCCAACGAGAATGCACTCGCCGCTGTTGTTGCCGGAGAACGCCCGCCACAGGGTCAGCCGCTTGACTTCGTCTCTCGCTCGGCGAGTGCGGCACAACGGCAGCGTCCTGGCGCAACCGAGGCGTGGCGTGGCTTGCTCCAGATAGGCCTGCCGCCCGCGCCAAATCGCCAAGATCTCTT
>JAYUYU010000387.1:0-2203 GCA_043752365.1 Myxococcales bacterium
GTTTCGAGGTCGTATTCGCAGCCGACGACGAGCAGGCCGCGTTGAATGCTCAGCTCTTCGATCAGGCGCGAGCCGTGGCGCAGGTGGCTGGCGGAGGCGGCCACGTTGGCGCGCGTCGCTGCCCGCAGCAACGCAGCGCGGTCTTTGGCAAGCTCTGTGTGCATGAGCGGGGCGACGACGGGCGCGATGCGGTCGGTGATCGACAACAGGTTGCGCGAGCGCGGGGCCAGGGTCGGATCCATACCCTCGACGGTGGCGGCGATGGCACCACAGTGCGTGTGCCCCATCACTACCACCAGCTGCGTGCCGTAGCGCTCGGCCGCAAACTCGACCGAGCCAATTTGCGAGGGCGCGACGATGTTGCCGGCCACGCGAATCACGAACAAGTCGCCCAGGCCTTGGTCGAAAACGGTTTCGGCAGGTGCGCGCGAATCAGCGCAACCAAGGATGATGGCGAACGGCGACGGCCGCACCAGCGGATCGATTCGGCGGCTCATGCTCGCCAACGCATCCATACTGCGCACGTTGGAAACGAAGCGCGAATTGCCCTCGCGTAAGCGGATCAGGGCGGCGGGCGCAGGAACGATGCTCGACATGGCCCCGCTCATAGCGCAGGTTCGGTTGCGGCGTGAAGCCATGGCCGAGTCGCTATGCTGGCACGAGAAATCCGGCTGGAGGTAGGCCCGGTTTCGTCTGCTGCGCCGCCGCCCAGCTGGGCGGCGAGACCGGCCTACCCCCTCAATTTGGCAAGATGCGATCGGGGTCGCCCAGGAATTCGAAGTGCATGGTGTCGCGCAGCTGGGGGTCCCGACCGAGCCAGTAAAAGCCGTAACGCTCGAAGGTGTCGACCCAGCAGCGTGGCAGCTCGGTGCGTTCGAATACGGAGGCCGCGGTGCCTTGGCAGGCCTTGTGCTCGGGCCAGGGCGCGACGCAGCCGCAGCAAGGGTTGCGGTTCGGATCGATGTCGACCGCGATGCCAAACAGGTGATTGGAGACCTCGGCGCCCCGAAAGCTGTTTTCGGTTCGAAAGCCGCCGATGGCCCGCGCGCGGTAACGCTCGTCGCTTTTCGTGCAGTCCTTTTTTAGGCGGCGTTCGACGCAGGCCAAGGCGGGCGCGATTTTTTCGTGCACCAACAGCGGCAGGCCCATGAAACGAACGGACTTGGCGTGCGAGTAAGCAGTCTTTTCGTTGAGCTGCTCGTAGGGGGCGCCTTCAACCCGGCCGTAGCGCTGGACGCGGTAGCGAATGGCTTGATTGGCTTTCTTACCGTCCAGCTGCAAGCCCCGCATGAAGTTCTTGCGAATCAAAAAGGCTTGCGGCTTTTGGTAGCGGCAACCGCGGTACTCGGCATCGGCTTCGTGCACCACCGGCAGCAATAGCGCCAGGCTCGCGAACAGCGGACAGAGCAGGGCGGCAAGCTTGGTCTGCGAGAAGCGCATCCAGAAGTCAGGGGGGCTTAGCATCACCTCGCGGCCGAGGCGCCAGGATCTGTCAGCAAGCCTTGATTGTCGAAGAATGTGGGCCCATGCAGCGTCGAACCGGACCGCCCCTCTTCTCGAAATTTCCCCGCCCCCCGTCTCCCCTGTTTTCTCGCCCTAATCATCCGGCACGACCCCTCCCAACGCAAAAAGTGACTTCGAGTCCGAAGTGACTTTTTGGAAGTCGCGGGAAGTGACTTCGAGTCCGAAGTGACTTTGCGGACTGAGAAGGGCTTTCCCGATAGGGTTGAAGCTTGAGGCCACGCTACCCCGCCCAGTGGCGCGTGGTAAACGCTGGGGGCGATGGTTGCGGTTTCGGTTTTGGTGCCGGCCTATCAGGCTGAAGGGACGCTGGGGGCGGCGCTTTGCAGTGTGGAGCGGCAGAGTGAGCGCGATTGGGAGTGCGTGGTGGTCGACGACGGGTCGAGCGATGGAACACCGCGAATTTTGCGGGAATTTGTAGAACGCGACGCGCGATTTCGGCAGCTGACCGTGCCGCACGGCGGGATTGTGGCGGCCTTGAACGCGGGGCTCGACATGTGCCGGGGCGCGCTGGTGGCGCGCATGGATGCGGATGACTTGATGCAGCGGCGACGGCTGGAGCGGCAACGCGCCGCCCTCACGGCAGCGCCCGCTTGGGCGGGAGTGGGCTGCCATGTGCGGCTGTTTCCGCGGCGCGGCATGAGCGAAGGACTTCGAAGCTACGAACGCTGGCTGTCGTCGA
>JAYUYU010000388.1:0-14111 GCA_043752365.1 Myxococcales bacterium
AGCTCATTGGAGCCGGCGCCGAGCAACACTTCGTCCATGCCCACGCCGTGCTTCTTGGCGAGCTTGGCGCGCAGCTCGTATGCGGCGCCGTCCGGATACCGATTGGCACTGCCCAGCACACGTTGCGCGGCTTCCAACGCGCGCGGACTCGGTCCGAGCGGGTTCTCGTTCGACGCCAGCTTCACCGCGTCGGTGACGCCCAGCTCGCGCGCTAGCTCTTCAATCGGCTTGCCACCCTCGTAAGGCGCCAGCCCTTCAATCGTCGGAATCACGAGTGCCATTGCGGGTTGCAGCCTACATCATCGCTTCGAGCGGTGCCTGGCCGCTGGTTGTGAGGATTGAGGATTGAGGATTGAGTGGGACGGTTTTGAACGCCATCGGGACGATTTCGGGCTGCCGCCCGGGCCCGCCCACGGCTCCGTCGAGGTGCGCTTCTCGCACTCAATCCTCACGCCTCACGCCTCACTACTCTCTCAGGCTTCTTGTGGGAACGAGCCGAGGACGCGCAGATAACGCGTGCTCTTTTTGACGGCTTCGAGGGCGGTGATGACTCCGCGCTCTGTCGCGTGGCCGCCAATTTCGACGTAGAAGACGTAGTCCCAAGGCTCGCGACCCGCCGGGCGCGAGTGCAGGCGGCGCAGGTTGATGCCGCGCTCGGCGAAGGGTCGCAAAATGTCGAAGAGCGAGCCCGGCTTGTCGTCGATGCTGAACAGCACGCACGTCACGTCGGCGCTCGAGCGGCTCGCCGGGCGGGGCGCAGCGATAGCGTAGCGCATCTTGATTTCGGCCACGTCCGCCACGTTCTCGCGCAACACCTCGAGCCCCTGCTCGCGCCCGGTCACTTCGGGCAACAACGCCGCGCTGGTCGTGTCCTCTTGCGCCAGCTCGGCCGCGACCTTCATCGAGCGCACGTCGATCACGCTGACGCGCGGCAAGTCGGCGTCGAGGAAGCGCTGACACGCGGCGTGGCCCGCCGGCGTCGTGTAAACCTTTTCGAGATCAGCCAGCGTGCTGCCGCGCCCCATCAACTGAAAGGTCATGGGCAGCGTGCGAGCGCCGACGATCACCAGCTCGGTATCGGTCAGGGCCGTGACGGAGGCCTGCACCAGGCCGTCTGCCGACGATTCAAAGGGAAATACGGCACAAGCGGCGCGCCCGCGCGCGACCTCCTCCAGGGCTTCGCGCACCGACGGGCACTCGATGAACGAGCCGCCGGCACCGAAATGCGCGCGCCCCAACACGTGGCAGAAGCCGCCCTCGGGCCCCAGGTAGGCCACGCGCGGCGCTTGCTCCATCGCCCGCGCCGACGCGCGAATGGCGGAGAAGATCGCGTACAAGGCGTCGCTGGGCAGATCGCCGTTGGCAGCTGCTGTCAGGGCTGCCAGCGCGTCGTGATCGGTCACGTCCGGCGCCGGCTCGCTCTCAGCTCGCGAACGGATCTCTTTCGAGGCGCGCGCGCGCGCTTCGAGCCGCTCCAAAACCTCGCGATCCAGCCGCGCTATCTCCGTGCGGAGCTCAGGCGTGCTGCGTCGCGGGTCCATGACTCAGCTACTCGCCGCCCCCGTGCTGGAAGGGCTCTTGGCCGGCGCCGCTGGGCTGGCCGTTTCCGTTGAAGTGGTGGTGGTGGTGGTGGTCGTAGTCGACTCGGGCTTCGACTTGGCATCGGCCGCGTTCGTCGCCGAGGCGTCACTGCCAGTTTTCGCGGCAGCGGGGCTGCTGTAAAGATCTGCGTACCAGCCGCCACCCTTGAGGATGAAGCCGGCACCGCCGGAAATCTGGCGCTTGGCCGTGGCTTGATGGCAACTGGGGCACTCGCTGAGCGGCGCGGCGTTAATGGACTGCTGCGCTTCCCAGCCATGGCCGCAGGCGGTGCAGGCGTACTCGTAAGTCATCTCTACGGTGTGAAATGATTCCGCGCTGCTCGGTTGTCAACCGGGGTTTTTCGTTGCACCTCGGCGGCCCAAGCGTCCTGGCGTCCCCCGCGGGTATAACCACGGGTTTTGCGCCCGGCGTCGCCGGGTTCTCGTAGCCTCCTCTCAATTGCGATCGTGATCTGCTCACGCCAAAGGTCGGCCAACCACGATCCAGCTCACGCGCTCCGCGCGCTCGCGCCTGACCCAGCAGCAAGCTCGACTTTCGCACCAACTTCCGCTTGGGGCGCTTGCTCGCTCTATGCCTCCACTGGCTGACCCCCGACCCTCTTAGTCTCTGCCCCCAACATCTAGGGCTGAACGCTTGCCCCCTGCCCAAACGATTGGGGTCCGGGCAAATTAGCTGGAAAGTTAGCGTTCAGGCTTGTGCACGCCCGTTCAGGGGCGTAGATCCGAAAGCGCGACGTGACGATACATGTAGTGACGTACGTTGCCACGGCGACCGACCCGGTCGGAGCGCCGACCCGCTATCTCGTTAGCGGGCTACCATAGACCACCTTCCGAGACGCCGAGGACAGCCTGAATGCACATTAAGAAGCTCGAGATTACGGGATTTAAGTCCTTCGTGGACCGTTCCGTCATCCACTTCGATCACGACATCGTCGGCATTGTCGGTCCTAACGGCTGCGGCAAGTCCAACATCGTCGACGCCATCCGCTGGACGTTGGGCGAGCAGAGCGCGAAGCACTTGCGCGGCCGCGCCATGGAAGACGTCATCTTCAACGGCTCGGAGTCACGCGGCCCCCACGGCATGGCGGAGGTCACGCTTACCTTCGACAACACCAACCCGGAGTACGCCGAAACACTCCCGCCCGAGTACCGCGACTACCCGGAGATCGCCGTCACGCGCCGCCTGTACCGCGACGGTACGAGCGAGTACATGCTCAACAAGACGCAGGTTCGCCTGCGCGACGTGACCGAGCTCTTTCTCGGCACCGGCGTCGGTACCAAGGCGTACTCAATCGTCGAGCAGGGCCGCATCGGTCAAATCGTCAGCTCGCGCCCGGAAGACCGCCGCCTGTTCATCGAAGAGGCGGCCGGCGTCACCAAGTACAAGCAGCGCAGGAAGCAGGCCGAGCGCAAGATGGAGCTCACGCGGCAGAACTTGCTGCGCATCAGCGACATCGTCTCGGAAATCGACCGCTCGCGCGCCTCGCTGAAGCGCCAAGTGGCCAAGGCCGAGCGCTTCATCGAGTACCGGAAAGAGCTCGACGACTTGTCGCTGCACGACGCCAGCCATCGACTGCTGGAGCTGATCGTGACCGAGCGAGTCGAGACCGACGGGCTGGCAGAAGCCAGCGAAAATGCCGGTGCTTCACGCACGGCACTGCGAGAGCGCGAGACCGAAATCGAGGTAGTGCGCGAGCAGTCGAGCGTCACCGAAGCTCGCACCGACGAAGCTTCGCGCCGCGCCTTCGAAGCCGACAACGACGTCAGCACCTTGCACGCTGAAATCGAGCGTTCACGCGACCGCCTCAGCCATTTGGGGGACCGCATCGGCGCGGGCCGCGCCGAGCTGGACGACATCAAGACGCGCGTCCTGACCCTGAAGACCGAGCAAGGCGACTTCAGCTCGCGCATCGACGAGCTGTCACAGGACGAGCGGGCTCGCGAAGCCGACGCCCTCGCCGAAACCGAAGCGCTGTCCGAGCTGCAAGGCGAAGAAGCGCACGCCAGCGACGCCGTGCTGGACCTACGCCGCAAGACGGGTGCGCTGACGGCATTGGCCGCTGGTGCCGAAGCGCGCATCGACGGCGTTGCCCAGCGCGTCGAAGACGGCCGCACGCGGCGCGACAAGGTGTCGACCGAGCGCGAGGGACTCACGGTCGAGCTGGGGGAGTACTCTGCTCGCAAGCTGGCGCTCACTCAAAGCGTGCAAGAATTTGCCGAGGGCAAGAAGCTCAGCGTCGACGAAAAGTCGCAGCTCGAAAAGGAGCTGGAAGGCTTGCGCGCCGGCCAGCTCGAGAGCGAGCGTACGGTCGATACCGCCAAAAACGAGCTGTCTTTGAAGCGCAACCGCCTGCGGGCGCTCGAAGACTTGCATCGTCGCTTGGAAGGTGTCGGCGCCGGCGCACGCGCGCTTCTGAGTAAGGGTGACGCGCGCGTGCTGGGCTTGGTGGCAGACAGGCTAGAGGCTCCCGAAGAGCTCACGCTCGCCGTCGCCGGCTTGCTGGGTCGCACGTTGCAAGCCGTCGTGGTCAGCGAGACCTCGGCCGGCCTCGAGCTGCTGGCTGATTTGCAGAAGTCGTCTCGTGGCCGCGCCGACGTGGTCGGGCTGGAAGCGACTGGCGTGAAGCGCGAGCCCTCGACGATTTCGGACGAGCGCGTGCTCGGGCGAATCGCGGACCGTCTGACCTTCGCCGAGGCTGACGCGTCGCTGCGCGCGCTGGTCGGTGACGCCGTTTATGTGGCTAACGCCGCGGACGCCGTCGCGATCGCGCGGTCGTCTGGCGTCATTGCCGTCGCTCTGGACGGTACCGTAGCCCGTCCCGACGGCGTGGTCAGCGGTGGCAGCGGCGACGACGTCGCCAGCGGCATGATCGAGCAAAAGCGCGAGATGAAAGAGCTGCGCGCCGACGTAACGCGGCTCGAAGCCGAGCACTCGCGCGTGCAGGCCGAGCACACGGCCCTGCGCGCCCGCCTGACCGAGGTCGGCACGGCGCTCGAGCGCGCCCGCGAGCAGGCCCACGTGGGCGAGCTGGCGCACATTACGGCCGAGAAAGACCTGGCCCGCGCCATCAACGAGATCGACCGCGCCGAGTCGCGCATCGCCAAGCTGGGCGTCGAGCTGACCGAAATCGACGCGTCGCTCGAGCAGGCGGCCGTGCTGGAAGCCGAGTCGCGCGCGCAGTTGGACGCCCTGCGCATGCAGCTG
Organism: Myxococcales bacterium; assembly: GCA_043752365.1. Lineage (GTDB taxonomy): Bacteria > Myxococcota_A > Polyangia > Polyangiales > Polyangiaceae > PMG-095. The sequence continues at coordinate 4,807 of JAYUYU010000388.1, forward strand.
GAGCAGCTGAACCATGAGCTGGCGCGCGCCGAGAGCACGGCGGCAGCTTGGCGTGAGCGCGTCGCCACGCAGCTCTCGCTCGTGACCGAGCGCAAGGTGCGCTTGGCGCAGGTCAAAGAGCAGGTCGAAGCAGCGCGCGCAGCGCTGGAGCGCGTGGCCACGGCGCTGGTCGAGCTGGAAGCGCGAGGCGCGAAGCTCGACGAGGAGTTGAACGAAGCGTCTGCCGCCTACGGCGACACCGCAGCCCGCATCATGGTCGCGCGCGAGCAACGCATCGAGGCCGCGCAAACTGCCAAGGTTGCTCACGCAGAGCTAGACGAAGCGCGTACGCTGCTCGAGCACGTTCGCCAAAGCCTGGCCGGCCAAGAAGCCGAGCTCAAAACGCTGCGTGACGCGCTCGAAGTTCAGGACGAAGCCGTGCGGCGCCACGAAATGGCCGCGCAGCGCATCGGCTTGGAGCGCGAGCACTTGCTGACCAAGGTGCGCGAACGCTTTCGCGGCTTGGATTTGCGACGCGTGGTCGGCGACTACCACATGCGCATGCCGCCCGACGCCGAGCAGCGGCGCCGCATCGACGAGCTCACCCAGCTGATCGACCGCATGGGTCCGGTGAACCTGGACGCCAAGGCCGAGCACGACGACGCCGAGCGGCGCTTCAAGGAGCTGAACGATCAGAAGGTCGACATCGAGAAGGCCTTGGTCGAGCTCGAGCACGCCATCAAGCACATGAACAAAGAGTCACGTCGACGCTTCAAGGAGACGTTCGACGCCGTCAACGACTTGTTCAAAAAGACGTTTCAGAAGATGTTCCGCGGCGGCAAGGCGGAGCTCTCGCTTACCGATCCGGACGACCTGCTCGGCAGCGGCGTCGAGATCATGGCGCAGCCACCCGGCAAGAAGCTGGGCAACATCGAGCTGATGAGCGGCGGCGAAAAGGCGCTCACGGCCGTGTCGCTCATTTTCGCGATCTTCCAGCATCGCCCCTCGCCCTTCTGCATCTTGGACGAAGTCGACGCGCCGCTAGACGAGGCCAACGTCACTCGTTACAACGAGGCCATCCGCTCGATGACGCACAGCTCTCAATTCATCCTGATCACGCACATCAAAAAGACGATGCAGAGCGTCGACGTGCTCTACGGCGTCACCATGGGCGAGCCGGGCGTGTCCCGGGTCGTTAGCGTGAAGGTCAACGAGCACGCACGCAGCCGTAGCGATGTACTTGCTGAGGGCGGCCGCGAAACCGAGAAACCGGCCTCGGCCTCCGCTGGCGAAGTCGAAGCTGCTTCATCGACGGCCGTAGCCTGAGCACTCACGCACTCGCCTGAGGCTACGGCTTACAGCTGCGCACGCCCAAGTCCGAAAACGTATCCTTGCCCAGCGTGAGCCACTCGGGGGCGACCTCGAACGCTGTGTTGCCGTCACGGCGCCCTGCGACGACGTCGCAGCGGCGCCGCAAGGTGTGGTCCAGGGTTGCGCCGGCTCCCCAAGACTCGCCCGGATCGACGCCAATTTGACCGATTACGTCGAGCAACACGTCATCGCAACTGAGCGCCAGCGCGTCGTCGCCGTTGAAGCTCAAGCTGGTGGAGCGATCACAGGCGCCGGGCTGAGCGGTTGCCAGCGCCAAGGTGCAGAGCACGTACACGTCGCCGCGGGCCAGCTGACCGTGTAGCGCAAGTCCCGAAGGCTCGAGCTTGCCGTTGAAATAGGTCTGCAGCTCGCAACCCTCGAGCGACGACGCTTCGAGCGCGTAGATCTCGAGAGCTTTGAAGCTACCCGAGCCTTCGACGTATTCGCTGAATAGCAGCGCGGCGGGCCCACCGGGGAGGCTTCCGGCCCCGGCGTTCGCAACACCTGCATTGCCGCCGCCACCTGTCACGCCAGCACCGCCGCTCGGCTTGCCACCCGTCGCGCTGCCGCTGCCGGCGCTGCTCGGCCCGCTACCCGCTCCCCCCTTCGGCGGGCCCGAAACAGCGCTGCCCTCGGCGTGGCCCTGCCCAGCAGCGGCGTTCGTCGCGTCGCCGCCAGCACCGCCAAACGCCGTAAATATCGGCTGCTCCTCCACTGGCAAGCGAGCGCTCGTCGCAGGCTCGTCCGGCATACCGCCGGCCCCCGTGAAACCTTCGCTCGGCGCATCGACGGCGCTCATGGGCTTCGGTTTTTGTTCCGGCAGCACGAGCTCCTGGCCGCAGGCGCCAGCAAAACACATAATCAACGTCGCCCCCCACCCTCGCTTACCCCATTCGCTCATGCCCACCCGTCGGGCACCCACAGCCTGAGTTGCGAACTTTCGCGAGCAGCAAGAAAGCATGACGGCGGCTGGCTAGTCATCGCATCTGGCTGCCAAATCGCAGCTCGAATCGCAGAAGCTCATGTGGCGGCCCTCGGCCCAACCCGAGGCGCTCGAGATGGAATCAACGGGGGTCAGGCAGGGCGAGAGGCAGGAGAGCGAAATCTCCCTGCCCCCGAGGGACCATCTCGAGTGCCTGATGGGCGGAGGGCAAACCAGAGACGGGCCTAATGAAAATCGCGCGACACCTTCGAAATATCGTGCCCCGGAACGTCGAGGCGCAACAAGGCGTCGACGATGATGTGAATGACTGGAGCAACCTCGGCGGCTTCGTCGACGAGCGGATCGTGCAGCGTGGAGACGCGCACGCCGGGCGGGCGGCACTGACGCTCGATGCGGCCGCGCGCGAGCATGATGGAGGCGTGGCGCGCGGGTAGCCGGTACTGCTCGTAGACGCGACTCCACAAAACTAGGTTCAAAAATCCGGTTTCGTCCTCCAAAGTGATGAAGACGACGCCGCTGGCGGTGGCGGGCTGCTGCCGACAAGTGACGACGCCCGCTACCTCCACGCGCTGGCCCTGCTGGCAATCGAACAGCTCTTGGGCCGTGACCACCCGGCGCGCCCGCAGCTTGTCGCGGAAGTGGCACATCGGGTGATCGCCGACCGACAGCCCTTTGTGCCGATAATCGAGCAAAAGTCGCTCACCCGCGCGCAGCTCGGGCAGGCGCTCTATCGGTTCTTTCACGGCGCGCTGCTGGAACAAGCCGGGCGTGCGCGGCAAGCGAGCTTGCCACAACGCCGCACGGCGAGACGCTGCCAAACTTTCGAAAGCGCCGGCCTCCGCTAACGCTTCCACGTCGTCTTGGCGCAGTTCGCAACGCCGCGCCACGTCGTCTACGCTGGCAAAGCGCCACTCTCGCCGCACGGCCTCGATACGCTTGGCCACGCGTTCGCCGATGCCTTTGACCAGCCGCAACCCCAGCCGCAACGCCGAGCCGGTCGCGGCGTCTCCGACCGTACGGCCTTGGGCGTCCGTCAGGCGTTCGAGCGAGCTGTCCCAGTTGCTGCACGTGACGTCGACGTCGCGCACCGTCACGCCATGCCGAACGGCGTCTTGAATGATGGTCGACGGCGTGTAGAAGCCCATGGGCTGCGAGTTGAGCAGCGCGCAGGCAAAATGTGCCGGAAACCTAAGCTTTTCCCAAGAAGAAGCGTAAACCAAGAGCGCGAACGAAGCCGCGTGCGACTCCGGAAAGCCGTACTCGCCAAAGCCCTTGATTTGCTCGAACAATGCCTCGCCGAACTCGCGCGCAATGCCGTGCTTTTCGAAGCCTGACAACAAGCGTTCGCGGTGCCTGAGCAAGCGGCCGCTCTTCTTCCACGCTGCCATATCGCGCCGCAGCTGGTCGGCTTCACCGCCCGTGTAACCGGCGCCAATAATCGCGATCTCCATCACCTGCTCTTGAAAGAGCGGCACGCCCAGCGTCCGCTCGAGAATCGGGTCCAAGAGGGGATGCGGCGATTTTGCGGACTCTTCGCCGTTTCTGCGCTTCAAGTACGGGTGCACCATGCCGCCCTGAATCGGACCAGGCCGCACGATCGCCACCTGGATCACCAAGTCGTAAAAAGACTTGGGCCGCAGCCGTGGCAACATAGCCATTTGTGCGCGGCTCTCGATCTGAAAGACGCCCACCGTGTCGGCGCGGCTGACCATGGCGTAAACGTCGCGCTCTTCGGGCGGAATGCGCGTCATGGCCAAGATGGGGTCGAAGTCGCCGCTCAGTGGCTGAGCGCCTTTTGGTACCGGTAGTGCGCCGTCGGCGTGAATCATGGCCAGCGCTTTTCTGATGGCCGTCAGCATGCCGAGCCCCAGCACGTCGACCTTGAAGAAGCCGAGCGTGTCGATGTCGTCCTTGTCCCACGGCACTACCGTGCGGTTGGGCATGCGTGCCGGCTCGATGGGGGCCACGCTGTACAAGGGCTCCGCCGACAGCACGAAACCGCCCACGTGAATCGACAAATGCCGGGGAAAGCCGCCCAACAAGCGCGAAAGCTCGATCACCTGCGAGAGCCGTTTGCCCTCCACGTCCAGGCCCAAACCGCGCGCGTGCTTTTCGCTTTGCTCGGCGTCGTCCCAATACCCAATCGAGCCGCTGAGCCTAGCCACGGTTTCCAGCGGCAAGCTAAAGGCCTTACCGACCTCGCGCAGCGCCGATTTACCGCGATAGCAGATCACCTCCGAGACCATGGCCGCCTGGTCACGCCCCCATTTTTCGTAGATGGCCTGAATCACTTCTTCGCGCCGCTCATGCTCGAAGTCGACGTCGATATCGGGTGGCTCGGCGCGCTCCACGCTCAAGAAGCGTTCGAACAGCAAATTCGAGCGCGCCGGATCGACCGCGGTGATACCGAGTGCGTAGCAGACCGCGCTGTTGGCAGCGCTGCCGCGCCCCTGACACAAAATTTTACGTACGCGCGCCATCTCGACCACCTCACGCGTGCTCAAAAAATAGGGCGCCACCTGCATTTGCCGAATGACGACTAGCTCTTTCTCGACTTGCTCTCGCACACTCGCGGCAAGCCCCTGCGGGAAGCGTTCGCTTAGCCCGGCTTCGGTCAAACGGCGTAGCTGTTCGTCCGCGCTCTCGCCCGGCTCGAGCGTGCACGGAAACTGGTACTTGAGCTCGCTCAGCGAAAATACCAACTGTTCGGCTAGCTCCCCGGCGCGCTCGACCCAGCCCGGATGATCGGCAAAACGTCTTAAAAGCTCGGCCTCACCGCCGAGCGCGGCTTCGGCGTTGGGCGAAAGCGCGGTGCCGGCGCGCTCGAGCGTCGTGCCGTGGCGAATGCAGTGCAGCACGTCGGCCAAGGCCTTGCGCGAGGGCTCGTGAAACTGTGGCCGAGCGCTGGCCACGACCTTTAGCCCGTACTGGACCGACCAAGCTTCGACGGCCGCGATGCGCTCGCGATCGAAGCCGTCACGATGCCGATGGGCGGCCAAGTAGCCGCGCGCGCCGAACACTTCACGAACCGTTTGCAGAAGCGCGGGCGGCGGTGTGCTCGCATCACCGGGGCGCCGCGGCGCTGGCACGATGGCTACCAGACCTTGGTGGTGCCGCTCCAACCAGTCGAGCCGCAGCGCGCTCGTACCCTTCTCGCGACCAGCGTGAGCGAGCGTGAGCAGGCGGCACAAGTTCTGGTAGCCAGAGTGCGTCTCCACCAAGAGCGCGAGCACCGGCGGCTCGACCTCTTTCGGATGCTCGCCGACCGTCAGCTCGGCTCCCACGATCACGCGCTGCCCCAACTCACGCGCAGCGCGCAGCGCCCTCACCGAACCGTAGAGCCCATCGCGATCACACAGTGCAAGCGCGGAGAGCCCCAGCTCCTGAGCGCGCGCGACCATTTCTTCTGGATGCGAGGCTCCGCGTAGGAACGAAAATGAAGTGCGCCCAAGTAGCTCTGCAAACAAGATACTGAACACATTATCAGTGTCAGGCTCGGAGCCAATCGTAAATCAGATAGCTTAATACCTACGTATTGTTAGCGCTTACTCTCAAAGGTAATTTCTTACTGTGCTCAGCGCGCCAGCCCTCAGAATGCGGTGTTCTGGTACTCGGTCCACAAGGCGTCCGCGCTCTGGCCGAAGGTCAGCATGAGCAAGTTGTTCACGGCCGTGTACGCGGCGTCGCCGCTGGTGTTGCCCAGCGCCTTGTTGAGCTTGTAGGGAAAGTCGAGATCGTTCGCCGAATAGGTTTCGGAGTGGAACGCACACGGCCCGGTGAGCCACGAGTAGAAAAAGCCCGAGGTCGTGTAGGCGTCCTTCCACGAGCCGCCTTTGTTCCAGCGGCTGCGTGGGTAGTAACCCATACGGGTACGCACGAGATCAGCCAAGCCCTCGCCGGTGCCGCCGTTGCCGTAGTTCTGATAGAGGTGCACCGTCTCGTGCTGCAGCACGCCCAGCATTTCTTGCTTGATGACGGCCTCTGTCCTGTTGGCGTAACCGTTGATGTAGTCCAAGTCGAACTGAATGGTTCCGCCGCCGGCCTGGGCGACGCCGCCGTGATCGTCGAGTACGAGCTTGATGGTGCTGGGGTGCTTGTTTTTGGGGATCTCGTCCGGCGTGCGATACAGCATGGAGCAGGTAATGCAGGCGATGTCTTTCATCGTCGCTTCGACGTTCGTAATGACGTTGGTAAAGACCTTGCCCCGGCCGTTCGGATCGCCGTTCGTGAACTCGATTTTCGGCTTGCAGGTCACTTCGAAGGCTGGCTGGCACGAGGTGATGCCGAACGGCCCAATGGTGTTGCCGCCGCTGCCGCCGCTACCCGCGCTGCCGCCGCCACCGCCCGCGCTGCCGCCGCTGCCACCCGCCGCGCTGCCGGCCGTACCCGTGCCGGTACCGCCCGTAGCAGTGCCGGCCGTCGACGACGTGCCGGCGCTCGGGTTGCCGCCTGTTGCAACTCCTGGCGTGCCGCCGCTACCGGCGCTCGAGCTACCCGCGACGCCAGTGCCGGTGCCGGCCGTCATGGTTCCGCTGCCGCCCATTTCATCGCCGACCGTGCCGAGGTCGTCGCCACAGGCAACCAACGCGGCCGCGCTACAACCTACGAGCGTTACCAACCAGAGCGAAAGATGACGATGTTGCTTCATTGTGTGCTTCTCCGACGGCGGGGTTACGAAGCTGAATGGGGCGCCCCTAGACTTTCGGCTCAGACAGGCCCGAAATTTCGCTGGGATGACGCACATCCGCTCGTGATGAAATAATGCCGCTTTACGCGCCTGCTCCGTGGGGGCACACCCGACCCATGGCGGAGTGGTTCTCGACGCGCACTACCTGCTCGGGGTTAGCGCCGGCATGAGTTCGTCGTCCCTACCGCCGCCCACGCTGCGCGGCCGCATCATCGAGTCGGACGTGCAACCAGGTGTGCGCTACCAGCTGGACCGACATGTCGGCGAAGGCGGCATGGGCATGGCGTACCTAGCCTGGCGCGAAGCTCCGGACGGCGTGCAGCCGGTGGTCGTGAAGGTCGTCACCCCTGGGATTTACGGGGACCAAGTCTCGCCCGAGCTAGTGGCGCAAAAGGAGGCCGTAGCGCTCGGTCGACTGAATGAATGCGTGCCCACCTGCCCGTTCGTGGTGCGCTTCGTCGACACCGGCAGCACCCTACTTTTCGGCCACCGGCCGACGCCTTGGATCGCCATCGAGTACGTGCACGGCGGCGTGGAGGGCACGACCCTCGACGACCGGCTGATGTACTCGATGCACAAAACGGGCTTCGCCTTCGACTCGGGGCGCGCCGCACACGCGCTGCGCTGCTTGGCGTCTGGGCTCTCGGCCATCCATGGCGTGGGCGTGATTCATCGCGATCTCACGCCCGGCAACGTCTTGTGCTGCGGCTTCGGCGAAGCCGAAATCTTCAAAATTTCCGATTTTGGCCTGGCACGTCCCACGGGACTCGGCCGAACCTTCGCGGGGCTCGGCCTGGGAACGCCTGGCTTTGCCGCGCCAGAGCAGGTCGTGCAGGGCGAGACGGCGCTGGGCTTTCACACCGACGTGTTCGCGTTGGGCAGCATTCTGTTCACCATGCTGACGAACGAACCGCTTTTCGAAGGCGATTCGCCGCTCATCGTCTACGAGCTGACGCGCGGCCACGAGCGCCGAAGCATTTCTTCCAGCACCAACCTGAGCCCGGAGCTGCGGGAACGACCGGAGGCCTGCCGCGCCATTGACGCCGCCATTGCGCGGGCCACGGCGCTCGAGCCAGCGCTGCGCCCCGGAACCGCGGACGAGTTTGCGGCCATGGTGCTGCCCTGGTTGACGGATCACCTCGGCTCGCCGCGTTCGAGCCGCCGCTTGATGAAGTCGATGCTGAGCCTGGCGGCTCCCGCCGACTTGACCGGCTTCGACTGGAAGGTTCGGCACCGCCCGCGCGAGGACATGATCATCCAAAGCGCAGCGTGGGACACGGACGGGCACTGCTTCGCGTTCACGCCGCGCGGTCCGTTTTTCTGGAGCGGTGAAGCGTGGCTCGGCGCCAAAAGCGCGCTGCGTGACCTGCCGCGCGGCATGACCTTCACTCGGCGCTACGAGGCCGGTGGCTGGCTGGTGGGAGGTTCGGGCGGAACGCTGGCGGTGTGCACCACCGCAGGCGTTCGTGATTTGGTGCTGTACCCCGACTCTTCGCTCGAGTTCTTGGACGCCAACGGCCGCTTCGATGATCTGATCGCCGCCGTGGGGCGACGGCCGGGGCAGCCGCTCATGCTGTTGGCCATGTCGTCACGGCGCTGGATGAAGCCGCTGACTCTGGAAGGCGTGCAGAACGTTTCTGGGCTTTTGCGGCTGGACGATGCGCGCTGGGTGGTGTGCGGACGCTTGCTCGACGGCTCGGGCTTTGCAGCTATTTACTCGCCCCTGCTGTGGGAGCTTTTGCCGCTGAACGTGCCCCGAACGCGCGCCTTCGTCGGTGGCGCCAGCAACGTGGAGCGCGAGTTGGCGCTGGTGGTGGGCAGCAACGGCGTCGTGCTGCGCATCGAGCGCGATCAGTGCGCGGTGTCGGTGGTGCAAGGCACGCCCGACCTTTCTTCGGGTGCGGTCGACGTGCTGGACCGCGAATGGGCGGCCAGCCTCAGCATGCTTTGGACGCGCGACTCGCGTACTGGCCAAGCCTTCGTGCCTGCCTGGAAGGACGACGCCTTCCCAGCTCCCTTCGTGAGTCTCATCGCCGACGCGGGCCTGATTCTGGCCATGAGCGCCGACGGCGGCATCGTCGAAGGTCGACGGTCGCTGGCAACCGCATCACGGAAGTGATGTAGCGCGGAGGGGCTGCTGAAGCGCGGCCCGATTGCAGAAGCTGCTGTATCGGAGCCAGGTTTTCGGTTGTTCGAGAGCAATCGATCCCGAATCCGATCCCGAATCCGATCCCGAATTTCGATTTCCGAATTTCGATTTCCGAATTTCGATTTCCGAATTTCGATTTCCGAATTTCGATTTCCGAATTTCGATTTCCGAATTTC
>JAYUYU010000389.1:0-2200 GCA_043752365.1 Myxococcales bacterium
ACAAGCCGCGGGCGAAGCACAATCCCAGGCGCAGGCCGCGCAGTCGTCCGCCACCGAGGCGCAATCCCAGGCTGAAGCAGCCACGCAATCTGCTTCCGAAGCCGAAACCCAAGCGAGCGCGGCGCAAGGTTCCGCCACCGAAGCGAGCGGTCACGCGGACCAGGCGGGCGAAGCATTAGGCCAGGCGACCGATCACGCGCAGCAAGCCGAAGGCTCCGCTGCAGAGGCCCAGACGCAGGCCGACCAGGCACAAACTTCCGCCCAGGCAGCGTCAGGCCATGCAGACGCCGCTGGCCAGGCGGCGACGGAGGCAGGCACGCATTCGGGGCAGGCTGAAACCAACGCGACCGACGCAGGCACCCAGGCACAAGCAGCTACCGAAGCGGCAACGGCCGCCAATGACAACTTGACCCAGGCACACGAAGCGGTAGCCCAGGCGACGCAATTTGCCCAGGACGCCGGCCAGCAAGCAGAGCAGTCACGCGACCAAGCCACCCAGTCGGGACAACACTCCGAAGAAGCTCGCGGCCACGCGGAAGATGCCGCCAACGTACGTGGGCAGGTACAAGAATTGCATCGCACGGCGCAGGACCTGCTGGCCCAACTGCAGCGCGCGCTGGAAGATTCTCAGGCCGCACAAAGGGAAGCCGAGCAGGCACAACAGGAAGCCCAGCGCCTTCGCGATGAAGTGCAACAAGCTTTCGAAGAAGCGCAAGGCGCATCGCGGCAGGCCGAGACGTCCGAAACTCGCGCGCAATCAGCTGCCGACCAAGCCGAAAACTCCGCACGCAGTGCAGCCGATGCGGCTGCGCGTGCGCATTCGATGCTTTAGTCCCGGAAAATAGCGCCATGACCTGGATCATTGCCCCGTCGGGCCAGCGAGTCGACATCAGCGCGCTAAGCCCGGAGGCGCGTGCGTCGCTGTACCAGGAGATCCAACTGGCACGGGCAATCGCCGAAAACGCGTCGTCAGACATGATGGGCGCGGTCGGCCAGAGAATCGACTCGCTTCAAACCAGTGCACAAAACGTGCACTCGGCGTCTCGAGACATCCTGCAGTACGGCGACGAGGGCGCGACGGATGCTCTGTACTCGCAGGGTTTTTCCATCGGAGGGATGCTGAAAGGGATGGGTGATGCAGGGTTCTCCGCGGCCGAGGCAGTTGCTCCAAAAAGTGTTGCAGCCCTGCTCTCGTCCGCATGGAAACTAGGGGAGGCTGCGGGACACGAACTGGTTGGCCAACGGGCGGAGGCAGCCAGGATTGTTGTTGAAACCTTGATGCCCGCAGCCCAGGCTGGACTGTCGGTAAATGCGGCAATCGATCAGGTCAGCACCGGGGATTACGTCGGCGCGTCGATTGAAGGGCTGAACGCTGCCGGCGCTGTGCTGGGAAGCGACTACACCCAAGCCGCGGCAGGCGTGGCGGACGGGGCAAAGACGACGATCGAGTCCTACGCAGGCTACCTGGAATCGGGCGAATTGAGGGTCGAAATAGGCGATCAGGCCACGCGACTTGCCGCCGAGGCGGCTGCGCGTGGTGACGCACTGCAGGGCCGTGCCGACCAGCTAACGTCTCTTAGCGCTCTACGCGACTATGGACTCACCAACGACGCGGAAGCGAGCTTGGCCGAGCTCCGCGCGCTCGACCCAAGTCTCGCGAGCCTGGATGGTGACGCTGCGCGCGAAAGTGCCGAGCAGGCGCTGCGCACCTTGAATGACGAGGCGCGCAAGGTGCCGGGCGTAAGCGATAGCGCGGACCCGACACTGGACCCGCTTTCGAAAACGGACGATCCGAATTCCGACGAGGCCCAAGCCACTGAGAATGCTGGGGAATTTTCCAACGACGCAGCAAGCGATATCCACAGCGCCGGCACCGTCACCGAAGCGCTCAACCGCGCCAGCCAATCTGCAGCCGCCGCGGCCGAGTCGGCGCAACAAGCGGGCACTCATGCGCAAGCCGCCGCAGGCGCCCAAACGCAGGCGCAACAATCGGCGTCGCAAGTCGATGCATCTGCGGCAGGCGCAGCCGCGGCAGCAACTGAAGCACAACAGCAGGCTAGCGAAGCCCAGTCACAGGCGCAGTCCGGGCAAGCCCAGGCCCAGGACGCCGAGTCGCAAACCGCGCAAGCGAATCGATCCGCAGAACAGGCAAGCAGTGGCAAGGAAGCCAGCGCGCAGTCCGTGTCCGAATCGGGCCAGC
>JAYUYU010000390.1:0-5852 GCA_043752365.1 Myxococcales bacterium
GCGGTGAAGGCAAAGACCTGGTGCACGAGATTGGTCGCCAGTGCACCCGCGACGACATGGCTGGCATTTACAGCATGCTAGCCAAGCTCATTTCACCGCTGCTCACTGGAGCTAGCGCTGGCGCGCGGCGTGGGGGCGCGACCCGTGTGGACGAGCCCCGACCGCCTTGACCCGAACATTCCACCGTTCCTGTCGTCGTCCGGAACGCCTTTAGCCGTCTTCGCCGAGCTGAGCCGTGACGGCGCTCTTTGGCTCCGAAGTACTGCCGGAATTGTTGGCCGACGGCACTCACCTCCCTAGAGTTCGCGCGCGCGGAAGCTACGGCGCGCTTTCTCCTTCTTAGAGTGATCGCTTTTTGGCCCGCGCGGCCACGACCAAGGAACATACCGACATGTCTTCACGCACCCTCAATCGCAAAGACTTCCTAGTTCTCACAGTTTCCTCCGTTGCCGTCTCGGCCCTAGCCGCCTGTGGCGGGGACGACCCTGGGACGCCTATCGGCACGGCCGGCACGGGCGGCACCGGCACGGGCGGCACGGGCGGCACGGGCACGGCCGGCAAGGGGGGCACCGGCACGGCCGGCTCGGGCACCACCGGCGGCACGTCAGGTGGCGGCGGTGCGGGCGGCAAGGGTGGCAGCGGCGGTGCGGGCGGTTCCGGTGGCGCCTCAGGCGGCGGCGGCGCGGGTGGTGGCGGTGCCGGCTCTTGCGGAGCGGACATCAGCGTCATGAGCTCCGGCGACCACAAGCATTCCCTCCTCGTAACCGTGGCGCAAGTTACCGCCGGCACCGAAGTCACCATCCTCTCCGGTGGCTCCAACGGCGATGACAGCGCCCACAAGCACTACGTCAAGATCACCGCTGCGGATTTCACGGCGCTGAAGGCCGGCAGCGAAGTGAAGAAGAAGTCCTGCGCCGGTGGCGATCACGAATACGTGCTCAAGTGCGGTGGAGGCGGCACGGCGCCCGACCCCGCGCCGACCTGCGCCGACGAGTGCGGCAACGACGACGACATGGCCTCGGCTTGCAACTGAGCTAGCTGGCTTTCAGCTGTCCGGCCAGCTCACTTTGCTGGAACAGAAGGGACTGCGTTCGATTGGACGCGGTCCCTTTTTGCGTTTCTGGTGTCACACTGGCGGTCTTCGATGCCGCCCTCCCGCCCGACTTTCGATCACCTGCTCGGCCGCTTCAGCCAGCTCGAGCTGAAGCGCATCACTCCTTCTGGTGCTTTCTTGGCTGAGCCGGAGAGCGAGCCGCAGGCGCCTACGCTGTTGCTGCTGGGTCCGGAGATCCCGGAGGGTGCTCAGCCTGGCGACCTGCTGTCGGCGTTCATCTACCTCGACTCCGAGGATCGGCCGCTGGCGACTCTCGCCACACCCAAGCTGTCACTGGGTGAGGTTGCGTTCCTGCGCGTCAGCGCGCTCTCCAAGTTTGGTGCCTTCGTAGACTGGGGGCTGCCCAAGGAGCTGCTGGTGCCGTTCTCGCAGCAGACACGCGAGCTCGAGGTTGGAACTCGCCAAGCCATCGGTCTGTACCTGGACGACACCGGTAGGCTTGCCGGCACCATGCGCGTGACTGAAATGTTGCGCTCACGCACGCGTAGCTTCGAGCAAGACGAGTGGGTGAACGGCGAGGCCTGGCGCTGGGATGCCGAGATCGGCTTGTTCGTGATCGTCGAGCGCTCGGCGCTGGGCCTGGTGCCGAGCCAGGAGCCGCACGGCCTTGCTCGCGGTGACGGCGCCAAATTCCGGGTAACCAACGTCCTGCCCGACGGCAAGCTCGAGCTATCTTTGCGAGCCTTTGCTCACGAGCAGCTGGCGGACGACGCCGCCAGAATTTTGGAGGTTTTGCGGCGCCCGCAGCCGCCGCGTGTCGGCGACAAATCCGATCCGGAGCTACTGCGGGAGCTGTTCGGCTTGAGCAAGAAAGCCTTCAAGCGAGCGGTGGGGCGGCTGTTGAAGGAGCAGCTTCTGGAAGTCGACGCACAAGGCCATGTCCGGTTGGCGCTGGCGGTTCCGGCTGCAGAAAGCGCCGGCTCGCCAGCTCCCGCCAAGACGCGCTGACGACCCCGTGCGCGCTGGCCCGAACCTCACGCAACACGCGGCCATGATCGAGCAAGAGTACGAGCAGCGCCGCCGCCAGAATGGCGAACATGATTGACCGCAGCAGCCAGCGGTACGGTGTCCGCAGCCCCTTCGGCAATCGCGCGAGCGCGCGCTGGAAGAACGCCGCCTGAAAGTCCAGGTGGTGTGATTCTTCGTCGGCGATGCGTCGCAGCGCTACTGCGAGCGCCGGGCTGCCGACGCCGCTGGCCAGCGCCCGGTAGTAGACGATGCCGACCACCTCGGCGACGGCCAGCGTCAGCATCTTAGTGCGTAGCCCCAGAAGCCTTCGGCAAGCCGTAAAGGCGCCGTTCGTCCAGTGCGCGGTTTGTAGCTCTCCGCCGAGCACGTGAATAATCGAGGCGAGCTCGCGCGCGTGCCGCCACTCTTCCTCGATGTACAGCTGCACCGCGCGTCGCGTTGCGGCGTCGAGCACCGGGTCGGGGTGCGTCGGCATGTCGTCGTGAAGCTTGCCGCCCGCGGCCTCACCCAGCTGAAAGCGCCCGAGCGACAGCGAAAGCGGCGCCCGCAGCATTGGCGGTACTTCCCCGCACAGGCTGGGCACTGCCACGCAGTCGCGTCGCGCGTTACCTTCGAAGTAGGCGAGCCATATCGTTCCGATCATCAGCGTTCCTCCTAGGCACTAGGAACGCATGGGCACGCGTAGCGCTTGGGGAGTGACCGTGGAGACCTGATGGAGGTTCCGCGGAGTCCGCTGCGGAGGCGCTACGCGTACATCGCGAGTCGGGAGCTCGTGGCTCCCGCGCGGATCACTTGTTGGCGTTGACGCGGCCGCGGCGCGTGCGGTTCTTCGCCTTCACCTTGGCGCGGTGACGCGCGGAGCGCGTGCGGTCGGTCTTGCGGGGCTTCTTGGTGGGCAGGTACATGGGGGCGCGGGATCTAGGCTTAAAAGGCTGCGCGAGCAAGTCGCTGCCCGACCCAATGTGCGACATCCGCTTAAGTCCGCGCACTTTCCCGCACTTATTAACAATCAGGGCTAGTTCTGGGCGTCATACCCAGATCCGGTTCATGGGCCGCGGACACTAGGAGACATGCAGTGCGGTCGGGTAGCCTACGGCTCTATTTTGTTCTGTGTTTCCGCAGTGTTAGGCGCTTGCTCCGCCAACCCTGAGCCAGTCGGCGACGGGGTTGCGACGAGGGGGGGCTCGAGCACTGGCGGCAAGAGTAGTAACGCTGGAACGCCGAACATCGGCGCAACCGCGGGCGGGCCCGCTATCTCGGTGGGCGGCATGGAGGGTGGCGGCATCGCCGAGGCGCTGGCCTTCGATCCGCCGACCATCACGCTGGTCATCGACGGCGCGGCCGCCGCCCTGACGGCAGAGTTCACGCTGAAGGCCACGTTGGCGGGAGGGGCCAAACAGAACGTGTCGGCGGAGTCGCTCGAGTTCGACCGGCCCGACCTGGCGGCGTCGAAGAATGGCACTCCGGTGGTGCTCACGGCCACCGGCGCAGTGTCGGGCAGGGGCACGCTGCACGCGGTGTTCGGGGGGCTAGAGGCCGTGGCCGAGCTCAACGTCGAGCTGGTCGAGAAGGCCGTCGAAGGCGCGATTCCCGACGCTGTCATCACTGCGCTCGATGGCGGTGGCGCGACGCCCGGCCAAGATCCGACGCTGACGTCGCTGCTTTATCCCTATGACAAGGCCGTGTTTGCGCTCGGTCTGCAGTCGCCGCTGTTCATGTGGACGGCGCCCAACGCCGCGACCGACGTGTATCGGCTGCACGTCGAGCAAGCCGGCTACAAGTACGATTACTATTCGGCCGCCGCCGCGCCCGGCAAGCTAGCGATCCCGCAGGACGCTTGGGATCGCATCACGTCGTCGAACACGGGGGACCCAATGGTGGTCTCGCTGTTCCGCTACGATGCGACGGCCAAGAAGGCTTACAGCTCCGTCAGTGTCGGCTTCACGATCGTGCCCGAAAGCTTGCGCGGCGCCATCTACTATTGGACGGCTTCGCGCGCCAACATGGGGCAAGGCAACATCACGCGGATTTACCCGGGCGTTGGCGCGGTGCCCGAAACGATGGTGCAGGGCAAATGTGTCGGTTGCCATGCGGTTAGCGCGGACGGCAGCACCATGGTGCTCGACGTCGACGACAAGCTGACGGCGCCCGCGGTGGCGCCCTACCAGCAGGGCTTCGGCGATACGCGCGCTTGGGCGTCGTACGCGTTGCCCGCCGGGACGCAGACCCTGCAGACCACGAAATACGGTGCCGGTCCGGCGCTCACACCCGACGGCAAATACGTGGTGTTCGGAAACTCGGCGACCCCAGCCGGTTCGAAGAATTTCAGCCTGGCCCTGACCGCTACGGGCGACGTGATACCGACCAGTGGGCTCGACGACATCGTGTTCGGTAACGCTAACGTCAACCTGATGATGCCGTCGTTCTCGCTCGACGGAACGAAGCTGGCGGCTGTCGAGGGCGGCGGCAACTTAGTCGAGAACGTGATTCCGGACTCGAAGCGCATCGTTTACATGAATTTCGACGCGTCGGTGCCCAAGTTCGACCCGGTGTTGCACGAGGTCGTGAACACGTCGCAGTTCGCGGCCGGCAATCAGGGTCTGGGCTACCCCGCGTTCACGCCGGACAACGAGTTCATCGCCTATCATACCGGTCAATATTCCACGGGTTGCCACCCGAAGGCCGCTGACGAGGTTGCGGCACCGTGTGGCGACGAGTCGCGCGACAGCGGCGAAATTTGGATCAGCTCGGTCGCCGGCGGTACGCCGATTCGCCTGACCACCCTGAACGATCCGCCCGCGGCCAAGGACCATAACGCCGGGCGTGAGCCGATGTTCTGCCCGGTCAAGCGCGGCGGTTACTCGTGGATGGTGTTCACCAGCATGCGCGATTGGGGCAACGAACTGGCGGTGGCAGGTCCAAACACCAACGCCAAGCGCCGGCTTTGGGTGGCGGCCATCGACGGGGACATCAAGACCGCTGACCCCAGCCACCCAGCCTTCTACTTGGAAGGCCAAGAGAACACGCCTAACATGCGCGGGTTCTGGGCGCTGTCACAGTGCATTCAAACGCCGCCGCCCGGCCTGACCCGCATGGAGTGCAAGGCGAATTTCGAGTGCTGCTCGGGCTTTTGCGTCGACAAGCTGTGCGTCGACAAGACCTCGCAAGGCTGCGCCGGTATTGGCGAAGCATGCGAGGCTGCTGGCGATTGCTGCAATCAGGGCGTCGTGTCGTGCGTCGACAAGCAGTGCAGAGTGCGCCCGCCGCCAAAGTAAGCGGCCGCCCGCGCTCAGGCTAGGCAAACGTCCGTCCGACGCTCGGCCCTAGGCAAACGCCTTCCGACGCTCGGCCTAGGTCCTCCCTCGCTCGAGATCGATGTCGCAATCGCGACATGCTTCCTCCAACAATTTCGAGCGAAAACTCTGTGCGTCCGACGTTGTCGCAATTGCGACGGTCGCCGCCGTTGCCCCGATGATGTCGCGTTTTGGACAACGTCAGCGCTCGCCAAAAGCACCGCGAAATCATTGACGAAACCATGTCGCAAACGCGACGTCCAAATCGAATCGCAACGGGGCCCGCGCCCGCGCCCTCGTCCCGCAACGAGCGCACCGACTACTCCCTCTGTTCCCCCGATCCCTCCGCCCGCTGATCCCTGATCCCTGATCCCTGGCCTCTAGGCCTTCTCGAGCAGCTTCTGAATCAGCTTTTCGGAGTACTTCGAGAGCTTCTTGAAGACGACGCCCATGCCGGGCGGGTCGGTTTCGAGCCG
>JAYUYU010000391.1:0-2191 GCA_043752365.1 Myxococcales bacterium
ATACTTGCAGGGGCAGCCGCTTTCGCGGCTGTATCAGCGCGCTCAAGAATGGCGGCAGCCGTTGCAGTACGGCCTCGTAGCCTGGATTGGCGCGCGCGCCGCCGACGCGCTGGGCTACGCGCACGACCTGCGCGACGACGCCGGCAAAGCTCTCGGTATCGTGCACCGCGACGTCAGCCCCGACAATTTGTTCGTCACGTACGACGGTCAGGTCAAGCTGCTCGATTTCGGCATCGCGCGCGCCGCGGGGCGACGTTCGCAGACCAACTTGGGCCAGCTCAAAGGCAAGTACCGCTACATGGCGCCCGAGTACGCCCTGGGGCTCGACTTCGATGGCTCGCTCGACATCTTCGCGCTCGGGGCGACCCTGTACGAAGCCGCGCTCGGTATTCCCGCTTTCGGCGGTGACGAGCAGGTGGCGTTGCGCAAAATCGTCGCGGGGGAGCTGGCCGACCCGCGCGAGGTCCGTCCGGATTTTCCGGCGCCGCTGTGGAACGTCTTGCAGCAGGCGTTGGCGCTACGCCCTGACCAGCGGCTGCGCCCCGCGGCTCAACTGGCGCGTGCGCTCGACGGCGTGGCTGGGCTCACTCAGGCGCAGGGTCGCGCGCTGCTCAGTAGCGCCATGAGCCGCCTGTTTCCCGATGAAATGGGCGCCGAGTCGAGCGACATTGCCGAGCTGCGTCGGCTGAGCCGCACCCCCGATGAACCAACTGCGCAGGGGCACGTCGTCAGCCGGGTCACGCGCGAGAATCAGCGCCCACGCTTGAGCCCTTTAGCCTGGCTCTTGGGCTTGCTGGCAGTGGGGGGCGGCGCGCTGGCGGCGTGGCCTCGCCCCGAGGTGACCGCCCAAGCGCCCCGCGCGGCCTCCACACCGGTCGACGCCGGAGCCGGCGTGGAAATTGGCGTGCAGCTCAGCCCGCCCGGCGTGCAGGGGCTAGAGCTCACGATCGGTGGTGTGTCGGTGACGGCCGTTTCGCCGCACCGTGTCGTGCCGCGCGCCAACGCGCCGCTGGTGGTCAGGGTCAACGCGCCCGGTTATCGAAGCGTCGAGCTGCCGGTCGTGCCCGATCGCGATCGGACGGTGATGGTGACACTCGCGCCGGTTCAGCCTGCCGCTAGCGCGCACGCCGCCGAAGGTTCCAAGTCCGTACCGGCGCGCGCACCGGCTGGCGCGCCGAGCGGCGTGATCCGTCGCTACCCGTTTTGAGCCGGCGCCCCGCTGGCGCCGCTCGTGATAGTGATCGGCTCGTGCACAGCGTCTGGTGTCGATTCGTGAGCGGACTTGTGTTGCCGCTCGTGCTGGTGACACCGGCCTTCGCCCAGGGTTCGGCTGGCTCACCGCCGCCCCCGACCACCGAGTGCCCCGAGCAAGACGCCACGGCCTGCGGGCGCCGCCATTTCGAGGCCGGCACCCAAGCCTTCGAGAAGGGCGATTTCCTGGGAGCTGCCGCGGCCTATCAGCTAGCGCTGTCAGAGCGGCCGCATCCGGTCATTCGCTTCAATCTGGGGCTCACGTTCGCTCGCCTAGGTCGCCCCAGCGCCGCCATCGAGCAGCTAAGCCACGTCCAAGTCGACCCCGCCGCTGACACGGAGCTGCGGGCTCGCGCTGAGCGCGAACAGCGTAGCGCGACGCAAGCCTTGTCGCGCGTCACGTTTCGCCTGTCCGATCCTACTCGTGAAAGCGTCGAGCTCGACGGCGTCGCCGTGCAATTGGCGGGTCAAGGCGAACTCTCGCTGGACCCGGGTGCGCACCACGTGCGCGTCATCTCTGGCGGCTCGGTCGTCCTCGATCAAGAGTTGGAGCTGGCACCGGGCGAACGCGTGGAGCTGCGCGTCGGCGAGCGTTCCCGGCGCATCGACGTCGTCGTGGTGCCTGACGCTCAACAGCCCACCGCCGACGTGAAGTCTGTGCCAGCCCCCGAGCCTGCGCGCAGCAAGCTTTCGCCAGCGTGGTTTTACGCGGGCGCCGGTGCCACCGTGGTCTTGACGGGACTCACGGTGTGGAGCGGCCTCGACACGAAGAGCGCGTTCTCGGACTACGAGCGCGATTTAGCGCGTCTGAGCCAAAGCCAGGCCGACGAACGCGTTCGCAGCGGCCACGCGCGTGAGCTTCGGACCAATTTGCTGCTGGCTGGCAGCCTGCTGTGCGGTGCCGGCAGCGCCGTGCTCGGCATCTGGGTCGTCGATTTCG
>JAYUYU010000392.1:0-2181 GCA_043752365.1 Myxococcales bacterium
GTGGTGGGGCCTTCCGGTGCCGGCAAGAGCACGCTGGCCGCGCTCACGCTGCGCCTTTACGATCCGACCGCCGGTCGCATTTTGCTGGATGGCCACGACTACCGCGAAATCAAGCTGAAGACCCTGCGCCAACACATTGCCGTCGTGTCGCAGGAGACATACCTGTTTCACGCCAGCATCGCCGACAACCTGCGCTACGCCCGCCCCGCGGCAACCGAAGAAGAGCTGGAGCAGGCGGCGCGCGCCGCGCAAATTCACGAATTCATCGCGGGTCTGCCGGAAGGCTACAGCACGCTGGTGGGCGAGCGTGGCTATCGCCTGTCGGGCGGTGAACGCCAGCGCATCGCGATTGCGCGGGCCATCCTTGCCAATCCAAGGATTCTGATCTTGGACGAGGCTACCAGCGCGCTCGACTCTACGAACGAGCGCTTGATTCAGGCGGCGCTGGAGCCGCTGTTGGCGGGTCGCACCAGTCTGATCATCGCGCACCGTTTGTCGACGATTCAGAAAGCCAATCGCATCGTTTCCATCGATCAAGGTCGCATCGTGGAAATCGGCAATCACCAGACGTTGCTCGAGCGGCGCGGGTTGTACGCACGTCTCTACGAACAACAGATGTCGAACGCCGGCGCAGGCCCGGCGCCCTAGCTACGTCCCAAGGCTATTCACGCCTCAACGGCGCCGGCGTCGCGCCACCGCAAGCCCCAGAGCCAACGTGAGGGTCCCGAGCAGCCCGCCGCCGCTCGGTGCGCTGCCCACCGCCTTGCAGCTGCAGCCGCCGGAGTTGCCAGAACTGCCGCCATTGTTGGCGCCCGCCCCGGCTTCACCAGCGCTAGCATTCGCCGCCGCGCCTGCGTCACCGGCCTCGTGCACACCGCCGTTGCTTTCGGCGCCCGCGCCTCCGTTAGCAGCGTTACCGCCATTCGTAGGGCTGCCAGCAGATGCACCGCCGAGGCCAGGTGCGCCGCCGCCCTCGAAAACGGGTGGCCCGCCGCCGGCGTTGTCGCCAGCCAAGCCTTCATTGGCGACGGCACCCGCCGCGCCCCCTTCACCGGGCGAGCTGGGTGTCCCGCCAGCTCCGCCAGGGCTTGACCAATCGCCCCCTGCACCAGCGTCGTTGCCGGTACCGCCCGCGGCGTCGCCAGCTCCACCAGCTCCGTCAGCTCCGCCAGCTCCGGTGGGGGGTGGGTCGTCCACGCACTTGCCGAGCGCGCAGTGTTGGCCTGCGCCGCAGGTGACGACGCTGCAGGCATCGAGGCAACGGCCAACCTTGCAGACGTCGCCGCTGGGGCATTTCACGCCCGAGCAAAGACCCACGCAGCTGCCGCCCGCGGCACGGCAATGGCTGAGGCTCGTGCAGCTTGTCGGATCGCACGCGGGAACGCACAAGTCGGCGTTGCAGGTGAAGCCTGCAGGACACACCGCGCCGGCGGTACAACCCGGACGCAAATGCGACTCGGGCACGATTTGTTGCGCTCGTGAGGGGCTAGACCAAGATAAATGGATTTGTGCGCCGCCGCCGTTCTCGAAATATTCGAGGATGATCGGGTGCCAGCCGACGCTGAGCGCGGCGCTGCCGGTGTCCAGCGTCGGAGCGTGGTTGACGAAGTTGTCGATCACGACCGTGCCGTCGACGGTCAGGCGCACTCCGTCGTCCGACGTCGTCGAAAAGGCGTAGGTTTCCGCGAAATCGGCCTTTACCTGGCCAGTCCAACGGACCGAGAAGGTCTCGGCGCCCAGGCTCGCGTGGGGCGAGCCTGCGAGCCAATCGAAATCCACCACGGGGTCGATACGGGTGAGCGAGGTGCCGGCGAACGCCAGGTCGTCGAAGTACTGACCGAGCAAGCCGCCGCTCGGCTGATACGTGGCCACGTAACGAACTGCGGAGCTGGCGTCGGCCAGCGTGTGCGTCTGCCCTAGGCCGTCGGACCACTTCACGAATTTCCAGCCCGCACCCACGATGGTTTGCGGGTCGGGCGCTGACACCGTGTTCTCGGAGCCGACGATCACACGCCGCGCGAACGGCGTAGTTTGCGCGGTGGAGCCGACGACCAGCTGCAGCCCGGAAGGGTCTGTGTCGAACAGCAAGCTCACGGTCTTGGGGTCGAGTGGGCGCCGCGCCGTGCGCTTTTGACCGGACGAATCGGTCGCGGTCAGAATCAGCTCCAAGTGCATCGGATA
>JAYUYU010000393.1:0-5806 GCA_043752365.1 Myxococcales bacterium
AGTCAGCGAATGAAGATTTGCAGCTGATACTTGTCGACGAAGCCTTTGGCTTCACCGTCGGCAGCGACCGCCGCCCAGCCTCCGCCCGAGGACGTGCAGGTGGTCGCGTCGGGGTGGCCGCCATAATAGGCGCCGCGCCCGAACCACTGAGGGCTGTTACAGCCGCAAGCGGTCTCGCTGTCGTCGCGCGACTTGATGGCCCAGCTCGAGTCGCCGGGACGTACGTCGGGCCACTCGCTGCCGCGACAGAAAATAGCGCCGCCGGCGTTGGTCACCCATTCGCCGAGCCTGCTGTCGCTCGTGCCGAAGCTGGAGACTGGCATGGCCTTGCGCACGTTGTTGACGAAAATCTCTTCATTGACGAGAAAATGGGCGTCGCCGCCGCCGCCCTGCGAGCTGCTCCACACGAAGACGATCTCGTCGTACAGCGTTTGAAATTGCTCACCGACCAGCGCGCTCGAGCCGTCGCGCGCGGACTTGCTGGGGTCGCCCACCGAGACGCCCAGGAACTTGAAGGTGCCGGTGTCGCCTTCGCGTTCCATGCCCACGCGCGTCCAGCCGCCGCCCGGGGTCATCTCGTCGCACCACACCTCCAGCGGTGCGTTGCCTTGCCCAGGCCCGTCCGGGTCGACTGAGTAGACGCCGTCCTTCGCGCCCGGCTCCAGCTCGAGCAGCGCGAGGCAAGTGGGCGGTAGGCTCTCGCCGCACTGTGCGCCGACGAAGCCTGGCTGGCAGCTGCAGGTGTAGCTTTTCAAGCCGTCGACGCAGGTGCCGGAGTTCTGGCAGGGGTTCGCGGCGCAGTCGTCGACGCTGTGCTGGCAGGTTGCGCCGTCCCAGCCTTCGGCGCAGTCGCAGCGTGAGGCATTGACGCCGTCGACGCAGACCCCGCCGTTTTGACAGGGATCCGGGTCGCAGCCGGCAAAGTCGACCTCGCAGGTATCACCGCGAAAGCCCTCGGGGCACAGGCAAACGAAGGCGTCGTCGACCGGAATGCAACGCCCCGCCTGCAAACACGGATTTGGCTCGCATGGATCCGACAAAGCTGGCGGGCTGCCGGCCTCGCCCGCGCTGCCGGCCTCGCCCGCGCTGCCCGCGCCGCCCTCGCCGCCGGAGTCCGGGCCCGCCCGGTAGCTCGGAAAATCGCACGCTCCCAGCACGCCTGCAAGTACGAGCACGCGCGGACGCCAACGTCGTAAAGTCAAGACCAAGACACGTCGACGCTAACACGGCGTTCTTCGCTAGGGCCGCCCGCTGTTGGGGCGGGCACCGCCCCCACACGAAACAGCCGGGTACGCGCAAGTAGCAGCTGCCGTTCCGTCCCGTCAGGCCGCCGGCGCGTGCTCGAACGAGTTTTCGAGCCACTCCAGCACGACTGCGCTGCCGAGGGCCGGGATGCGGCTCTTCAGCTTGCGCTTGGTGCGCGCCTCCAGCTGCCGAGCCCGTTCGCGCGATACGCCCAGGCTGCGCCCAATTGCCGCCAGCGAAAGCTCTTCGGCCGGGTCGGCCATCAAGCGGTGCTCGGCGATGTAGCGCTCACGCGGGTCGAGCTCGGACACGGCGCGCGCTACTGCAGTCTTCATGCTGCCGCCGACCTCGTGCTCGAACAGGCTGCGCTCTTGATCGTCAGGCGCGGGCAGCAAATCGACCAAGCGCACAGGCGAGTCGTCGATGACCTTTACGTCCAACGAGACGTCGCGGGCTTCGAGGCGCTGCACCAACTTGCGCAGCTCGTCGGGCGTGACGCCGACGCGCTCGGCCACCATTTGATCGGCGGCTTCGCCTTCGCCCATCAAGTTGACGGCGCGCACGCGCTCGCGGCGCAGCTTGAAGAACAGCCGAGAGCGCAGCGGACCCGAGCCGCCGCCCACCATGCTCCACGACTTGATCACGTGATCCAAAATATAGGCGCGCACCCAGTGAGCTGCGTAGGTCACGAAACGGATGCCTCGCTCGGGGTCGAACTTGCCGAGCGCGTGCACCACGCCAAAGTTTCCTTCGGCGATCAGCTCGCTGACCGGCACGCCGTAGCGGCGGTACTTCATGGCTACCGCGACTACGTGCCGCAGGTTGGCTCGCGCTAGCGCGTCACCGGCGGCCCGATCGCCAACCTTCCAGCGCTGGGCCAGGGCCATTTCTTGGTCTCTTTCCAGGCGCGGGGCGCGCTTGGCTTCGGCGATGTAGAACGCCACGTCGTCGTTGGGGGAAGTCATGAGAATTACCTGCGCTCTGGCCCCTCGGCGGAGCTCTGTGAAGCTATTGGCAAAGTTCGTGCCCTCAGCGCTGAGGGCCGTTCAACACGTCGTCGATTTTGCGCAGCGCTTCGTCCAGTGCGAGGCGAATGGCGCGCATGGTGCTGGGTGACATGCGGCCGTGATGGGCGCCCTTGCGGAACGTCATCATCAGTCGCCCGACTCGCTTCATCAGCTCGGCGAAGTCCTCCGCGTACGACTCCCAAGGTTGATCCTCGGTAAATCGGGCATAAAACTCGTCCACGCTGGTACGATTCGTCTCGAGGTCGGTCTTGCCGAGGTCAGTGATGGCGTAGACCTTCTTGCCCTCTTGCTCGATCACGCGAGCGTGCTGCAGCTCTTCGAGCATTTGGAGCGTGGGATAAATCACCCCAGGACTGGGACGGTACGAACCGCCCGCGCGTTGCTCGATGTGTTGAATGATTTCGTAGCCGTGGCGCGGTTGCTCGGCGATGGCCTCCAGCACCAAGTACCGAACGCCGCCTCGCTCGGCGCGGGGTGGCGGCTCACCCATGGCTTCGGCCCACCACGGTCGGCCGCCGCGTCCTGGGCCAAAGCCACGCCCGCCGCCGGCCCAGGCGCGCGCCATCCACCAGGAATGTTCCGGCCCGCAGCCAGGATCTCGGTACATCTTCATCTTCTCCAATTAAAACAGCGACTTAGCTCGTTGGAATCGCTTTCGATATGTCTCGCGATATGTCGTTAGACATAGCTATAGATATATCTATCGCATCGTCAAGGGCTGCAGGATGAAGTTTTGTGAGCGCCTTCCGGGGCTCGAAAAGCGGCAAGCACTGCTGAGCGTCGGAGGTAACTGGTCGGATGCCGCCCGCGTCGGGTCTATCCCTGTGGCGTGGCGTTTCCGTCGGGGTGACGACGTTTGGCGGACAAGCGTCCGGACATTCGTCCGCGCCGGCACACCACGCGTCCGGGGGTTCGGGTACCATTTCGACATGGTGCCCAAGCAACTGGTCGGGACGATGCTGTTGGGGTTGGCCCTGATGTCGACGCAAGCCTGTGGCGATTCGAAGGACGGCAGCGACGTCGTGGACGCTGGCGGTCAGAGCGGAGGCGTCAACGCCAGGGGCGGTAGCCTGATGCTGGCTCCAATCGCTGGCAGCGTCGGCGTTGAACAAGGTGGAGCGAACAGCGGTCCCGGACCCGCGCCCGGTATGCTGCCAGCGGGATTCACGAAGGCCGATGTTGGCGGCTACGAGCTCGGTGAGCCGATCACCAGCGACAGCGGTAGCGGTAGCGCGGGCTCGCCTGCCTCCGGCGAGGACGGTTGTGGCACGGTCATCCTAGCGGTCATTCGGGACTTCAAATCCAATCACCCCGACTTCGAAAAGGCGGTCGCCTCCGAAGAGGGTTTGGTCAAGGCGACGCTGGGCGCCGATCGCAAGCCGGTGTTCGCCCATGCCGCCAAGACGACCACGGTGTCGGGACCCGATTCGTTCAAGCAGTGGTACAGCAACGTGAAGGACGTGAATCAGCCGTTCGTGCTGCAGGTGTTTTTCGCGCCCAAAGACGGCACCACCAGCTTTCAAAGCAATGCCTTCTTTCCATTGGACGGCAAGGGCTTCGGCGACGAAGGTAACTCGCACAACTTCCACTTCACGACTGAGATCCACACGCAGTTTCGCTACAAGGGCGGCGAGGTCTTCAACTTCACGGGCGACGATGACGTCTGGATCTTCATCAACAACCATTTGCTCGTCGATTTGGGCGGCGTGCACGGCGCCAAATCGGCCAGCGTGGACATGGACATGAGAGCGGCGGCGGCTGGCCTCACCAAGGGTGAGGTCTATCCGTTCGACATGTTCCAGGCCGAGCGACACACCAGCGAGTCCAACTTCCGGGCCGACACGAACCTCGAATTCGTAGACTGCGGCACCATCGTTCCCGATGTGCCGGTGAAGTAGCGGGCTACTCAGGCTGCTGCTTGCTGGGGGTGGGCCTTGCCGACGCTGGCGTGGCGGAAGGCGTGCCTTTGAGTTTCTGGCCGGCACGCTCGAAGGCTTCGCCCGTCGCGTTGACGGCTTTGTGAGCCGCTTGGTCGGTTTTTTCGGCGGCCTTTTCCAGCGCTTCGCCGGTTTTTTCGGCGGCTTTGTCGACGCGTTTGCCGGCGCGCTCGACCGGGCCCTCGGCTTGCTTGTGGTCGTGACAGCCGATGGCGAGAGCCACGACGACGCTGATGAACGCTTGCTTCACGAGTGGTAGCTTAGGGCGAAGTTCGATCTTCGCCAACGGCGCCGAGCGCGAGCGCACCGCCCAGATTGGCTGAGTCAGCAGCCAGCCCTTCTTACACGGCAGCAGCCAGCGCCTCGGGTGGA
This sequence comes from Myxococcales bacterium, assembly GCA_043752365.1. Taxonomy (GTDB): domain Bacteria; phylum Myxococcota_A; class Polyangia; order Polyangiales; family Polyangiaceae; genus PMG-095. The sequence goes on from JAYUYU010000393.1 coordinate 4,583, forward strand.
GCACCTAGGCGCTCGGCAAAGTTGCGAAACTCGTGGCGCAGCTCGAGCGGGTGCGGGCCCTGCGCGACCGCCAGCGCCACGAGCAAAGCGTCGTCGACTTTCCCTTGGGCGATCAACTGCTCGACGAAGAAGGCGCAAGCGTTGACTAGGTGCGCCGTGAACGCAGGGAAATCGAGCGCCCGCACCAGTGTGCCGGTGAGCTCGGGCGAGCAGCCGCGGTGCTTGAACAAAAGCTGCAGCTTCTCCAGGTTTGCGTAGCTGCGCAGCCGCATCGCGACCCACTCGGCGTCTTGCCCGGGCTCGCTCAGAAGCGCCGCTGAGTACGGCAGCGGCAGGCTCGTTTCCACGGCAAACATGCGCGGCGTGGCCAGCACGAACAGCGAACCGTCGTCGACCGTGCGCGTCACCTCGAAGCCGGCGCGTCGCAGCAGCGCTGGCAAGGTGTTCGGGCTGTAGCTGACCAAGTGCACGTTTTGGAAGAAGTTCTCTTCCAACAGTCCGTACGGTTGGTACACGTTCGGTACCTCGATCAGCAAGCTGCCGCCCGGCGCCAGCAGGTCGCGCAGCTTGAGCAGTGCCGCCAGCGGGTCGTGCACGTGCTCCAACACGTGAAACCATTGCACGTGGTCGAAGCGGCGTTCGCCGGGGTCGAAGTCTTCCAGCGCGCCGGTGAAGCAGTCGATGCCGGCTCGTCGAGCCTGCTCGGCCTCGTCTTCACCCGGCTCCACGCCGAAGGGCTCGATCCGGCAACGCTCGCGCAGGAGCTGAAGCGTCTTGCCGTGCCGACAACCTACCTCGAGAACCTGGGCGCCTTCACGCAGCGAGGTCAAGGCCAGCGTGTTGTCGACTTGCTTCTGGTGCCACGAAGCCTGCGCTTGCTCGAAACCCGGCTCACCGGGCGACACGGCCTTGCCCACTGCGTCCATGTAGCCGACGCTGCCGTAGTGCTTGCGGTACGTAGAGCGGTAGTACTCGGCCATGGCCGCCGCCGGGGGGCGAGGCGACACGTACACGGTCGCGCAGGTTTGGCAGCACAGGTTGCGCACTGGCATGCCGAAGCGCCCTTTGGCGCCCACCACGATGCCGGCGCTGCCGCCACACAGCGGGCACGGCGCGTTCTCGGTCGCCTCGGGGATTTCCAGCTCCATGCCGCGCGGTCAGCAACATGCATTCCATCGTGCCGGCGCGCGCCAGACCGCGCTTTCGCGAGCGCAAGCCCGCGCC
>JAYUYU010000394.1:0-2179 GCA_043752365.1 Myxococcales bacterium
ACCACCCGTGACTTGCTTCAGCCCCAAGTTCCAAACCCTGCCCGGCCGGCCATGGCCGGCGCCGCCGTAGGGCTCGACTGTTAGCTCGTCCAACACGATGCGTCGCGGCGACAAGTACCACGACGCGCCCATCACCGACCCGTTGAGCTGTTCTGGATTCTGCGCATGGAGGACCAGCATGCTGTCGCCGAAGTAGTGCATGCTCGTCACACGCGAACCGACCAGCGTCGCGGTCTCGCCCGTCGCGAACGGATTTTCCGCACCCGCGTCGGTCAACGCGGGAAGGCAGGCGCCGTCGCTCGCGCTCAGCGCCTCTTTCCAGTTGTCGATGTTGAAGACCAAGCTCTGCTTCGAAGCGTCCAAGGTCACCGTGCCGCGCACCGGCAACGTCGACTCGTCATCGTACGAGGTCTCGTTAATGCGCCTGGAAATCGTGCCTTCGAGGACCTTGCCGAGTAGCGGCTCCAAGAAAATGACTTCCTCGAAGACCAGAGCCGGCTCGAAGCTGATTACTTCGCCACCGTCCGTCGCTATGCGATAAACCGCCGACCCGTGCCGCTCCTGTTCGGCGTCCCACTTCGGTAGCTCTTCTTGGATTAACGCGTCGTAGTGAACGCCATCCAAGCTATCAAAGCCGTTGGAATCTAGCGTGGCGTAGCGGCTGCGCGCTTCTTTAGGTACACGAAGTAACGGTGCCTCGTCGTACAAGGCCAAGCAGCGAACGACGTCGAAGCCGTCGTCGGTGCGTTCCCGGCGCTGCTCGGGGCACGCGTTCGCGAGCTCGTCGCCGTCGCGGCTTCCACCGGCTCCTCCGTCGGCGCCTGCGTGCCCGCCGTCCCCCGCGTGCCCACCGTTACCCGGGTGGCCCCCTTCGCCTCCAGTCGTGCCACCTTCGCCTGCTGCGCCTGCCTGTTCTTCGCTGCGCGGCTTCATTGGCGAATCGCCTTCGGAGCAAGCGTACAGACCCCCCACGACAACCACTGCCCCAACCCACATCCAGATGCTTTGCATGTTCGTTTCTTTCCCGCCGACCGTGCCCCCTAGCAAAGCTCGTGCCTCGAGGTTTAGTAGTGGCTTGAGTAGGAAAGCAGACGCAAAACCGCGGAGTGGCACACGAGTTGTGCCACTCGCGGGTACACGATGACATAGCCTCCGGGAAATTTGCGACCAGGAGGCGGGCTCGGGCGGCTTAGACGAGGATCAGCTCGAGGTGAGTGCCCGACACTTGACGTCTTTCAACGCGTCGCAGCCACGTCCTTGTAAGCGTCCTCGAGCCCTGACTCGTTGATCACGGTTTGGGCATCGGTAGGCCATTTCTTATCGGGGACGACCGTGTTGTTCGTCACGGCGTCGTTGGTGCCGTTCAGTGTGGAGTCGGAGCTGATCGAGAAATTGTCGACGTACTTGTTGTCGTGAATCGTCCACGTGGTGAATCGGGGCATCCGCCGTGCCCGTGAGGCTGACCAAAGTCTCGACCACCGGAACCGTCAGCTTGGCCCGGGTCAGGTCCTCGCCCGGACGCGGCTTGTAGTAGAGCTGATGCGCTACCTCATCGAGATAGAACTCGCCCGGTTCATCCAGCAACTCACGGGCGTTTTCGGCCCAAGCCACACTCTTGAAGGGCCACGCCACGTGGTTGTTGGCGAGCGCCCAACACGGGTCCGCGAGCTTGATCGCGGTCCCGGAAATCGACTCCAACGGGCAACGGAAGTTCTTCCAGTCATTAAAGCCGACCAGCTCGATGCTGGTTGGATTGCCGTAAGTCGAAAGCGAAGTGTCAAGGGGAGTTGGAGCTACGGCAACCGGAACGCGCGCACGCCGTCGCTGCCGCTCTTGTGGCAGTCGACGCAGATGTCGGGGTGGCCGGAGTAATCCGGATCGCCATCGGAGTCGTACTCCGCCCAGAACCGCCGGTCGCCGCGTAGTTCCATGCCGCGTCGCTCGGCAAGAAGCCGCCGTCCCAATGCAGACGGCGTGAGCCTGTCACCAGTTGGCGCAGTTGATGGGCTTGCTCTCGTTGGTGCGGGCTGCCAGCGTCCAAGTTGGCTTGCTCGCCGCGTCTAGGGCACGCAGGCGTCGCCACCACCCGTGACTTGCTTCAGCCCCAAGTTCCAAACCCTGCCCGGCCGGCCATGGCCGGCGCCGCCGTAGGGCTCGACTGTTAGCTCGTCCAACACGA
>JAYUYU010000395.1:0-5801 GCA_043752365.1 Myxococcales bacterium
GTGTTCGAAACTCGTTGCCAAACCGTTGCGACCCTCGAACTCGGCGGAAGCTAGGCTTTGGAACATGCAACTCCGAACCTCGAAGGCGCTCGCGCTACTCGGCGGTGTCGCGACGCTCGCGCTAGGCAGCACGTTCATGCTGCGCATGTCTCCGCCGAAGGCCCGCCAGGTGCAAAGCCCCTGCGTGCCGCGGATGCTCGAGCTCGAAAGCTCTGTGTGTGAGCCCCCCGCCACGCAGCTCACTCGCGAGCAGCTGGCCGAGCTCGCGCTGCACGCTCCCAACTGACCTGACGGTAGGCATCAGCCGCGGCTAACGCCAGCGAAACGGTCGCGCGTCCGGCGCGGCGCGGCGAGCGCGCGTCCGGCGCGAACTTGTGGCAGGCTAGTCTGATCTTGACTCGGTCGCCGCTGCTCGTCGCCTGGCTGTGCGCGATGTCGCTGCTGTGCGGCGTGGGCTGCTCGTCCAAGTCCAAGCAGGTCGGCGTGCTCGCGCCCCTGGCCGCCGCCGGCTGGCGAGTGGAGCTGCCGGTCAAAGGCTTTGGGCCTGCCAGCGTGGCGCTGCCGCTCGGCGCGACGACGCCCCGGCCCATCGTGGTGGTCTTGCATGGCACTGCCGATCGCGCAGAGTGGCAGTGCGGCAGCTTTCGCGGCGTGCTCGGCGGCCGCGTGTTCATTCTGTGCCCGCAAGGCGTTCAGTCGGCCCAGGCTGGTCTGTACGGCCTGGGCAGCTACGACGACGCCACGGCCGAGCTGCGTGCCGGCCTCGGCGCGCTCAAGGCTCGCTTTGGTGCGCACGTCGCGCCCAGCCCCGTGCTGCTGATTGGCTACGGCGAGGGTGCCGCGGTGGCGGCTGATCTAGCGCGGCAAGAGCCAGCGTTCTTTGCACGCGTCGCACTCGTCAACGGTAACCCTGCCATGCTGACTCCGAGCGCAATCAAAATTTTCTCGGAGCGCGGCGGCAAGCGCGTGCTGTTCTTCTGTCGCGACGACGAGTGTGAGGCGAGCGGTACCGAACGCGCGTTGTTGCTGACGCGCGTCGGTCTCGGCGCGAAGGCCGTCAAGGCCGACGTTGGCCCCTATCTCGATCAGCGCTTCACCGATGCTTTGAGGGGAGAGTTGTCATGGCTCGTCGAAGGCGACGCGCGCTGGGCCAGTTCGTCGCGCTAGGCCTGCTGGCGCTTCACGCAGCGTGCCGCGCGCCGCAGGCGTCGCCGACGCCTGCACCGTCGACGTCCGGCCCAACCGAGCCGAGCGCTACACCCCCAGCGTCGGTTGCGAGCGCGGCTGCGTCGACGCCAGCCGGCAACGTCATCGCGCCACTGCTCGAGAGCACGGCGCTCATCACGCTGCCCGTGCCGGGCTTCCGCGATGCAGTGGTCTCAGTGCCGCTCGGTGCCAGCGCCCCGCGTCCCATTGCGCTGGCGCTGCACGGCAACTTCGACCGCCCGGAGTGGCAATGCGAAGTGTGGCGCCGCATCACGCGCGGCGACGTGTTCGTACTTTGCCCGCGCGGCATTCCGCGCCGCGACGTGCCCAAGGAACACGACCGTTGGGAGTGGGGCACGCTTGCCAAAACCAAATCCGAAATCGTAGCGGCGCTAGCGGCGCTGCGCGCGCGTTATCCCGACCACGTGCAGCGCGGCCCGGTCGTGTTCACCGGTTTCTCGCTCGGAGCCATCTTGGGTGCGCGCCTGATTCAGGACCCGGAGCTCGAGGTGGGCGCGGCGGTGTTCGTAGAAGGCGGGTACCAGGGTTGGACCGCGGCCCGGGCCAAGAGCCTGCAGCCCAGCCTGGGGCACCTGCTGTTCGCCTGCGGTCAGACCGACTGCCGGAACGCCTACCGCTACCAGCTGGAGCCGCTTTTCGCCCGCGCGGGCCTGGCCTCCTCCTTGGTGGCAGACGTCAAAGCCGGTCATACCTACGACGACCCGGTGGCGGCTCTCGTGCAGGCCGCATGGCCCCAAGTGTTGTCGTCAATAAAATATGAATAATAACGAATGGTTATGCGTGCGAGGCGCGGGCTCGTCGCAGAAAGTCGCCAGCTCCGCGAATGGATGCTAGGAGGCGCGCCCCGGCGGGTTCTTCACAGGAACCCGAAGCAGACCCAACGCAGGTCGGCGGGACGGGACCCGCCGAGCCAACGAGAACGAGACATAGACAGAGACACGCCGGAGCCTGCTGGACAGGTTCTCCCTTGACTCCCAAGGGCCCCCGGCTACCCTCCCGGTCCCCCAAGCACCTGGCCCCTATTTATGCCGACTATTCAGCAGCTCATTCGACAGGGACGTGAAGCGCTCATCACGCGCACCGCGTCGCCCGCGCTCCGTTCATGTCCTCAGAAGCGCGGCGTGTGCCTGCGCGTGTACACCGTGACGCCGAAGAAGCCGAACTCGGCGCTTCGCAAGGTGTGCCGCGTGCGCCTCACCAACAGCATGGAAGTCATCAGCTACATCCCGGGTGAGGGACACAACCTCCAGGAGCACAGCGTCGTCCTGATCCGCGGCGGCCGCGTGAAGGACTTGCCAGGTGTTCGCTACCACGTGGTGCGCGGCACGCTCGACGCCTCCGGCGCCTCGGGTCCCAGCAGCACCAACAAAGCCAACCGTAATCGCTCGCGCTCCAAGTACGGCGTGAAGCGTCCGAAGCAATAAGAGGAAGACGCAGATGCCCCGCCGCAGAGACGTACCGAAGCGCAAGATCATCCCGGACCCCAAGTACAAGGACAAGCTCGTGGCGAAGTTCACGAACTCCTTGATGCTGGGCGGCAAGAAGCCTACGGCCGAAGGCATCATCTACGGCGCGTTCGACATTATCTCGACCCGCTTCAAGGAAGATCCGCTCGAGATTTTCCGCAAGGCGCTCGACAACATCAAGCCGAAGCTGGAAGTGAAGAGCCGCCGCGTTGGTGGTGCCACGTACCAGGTTCCGGTCGAAGTTCGCCCCGAGCGTCGCGTAGCGCTGGCCATGCGTTGGCTGGTGAACTACTCGCGCGACCGCGGTGAGAAGACGATGCGTGAGCGCCTAGCGGCCGAGCTAGTCGACGCCGCGCAGCTTCGCGGCAACGCCGTGAAGAAGAAGGACGACACGCACAAAATGGCCGACGCCAACAAGGCGTTCGCTCACTACCGCTGGTGAGCGGTAGCCCCCAAGGACGCTAGCCTCGAAGGAGCTCGGTTCACGGAAGCATGCTGAAGACCACATAGGATCGGGTTGCGCGTAGACACGGCGGCTGTCTCGTACCGCTGGGGCCCAAACCCCAGCTCACACGGGTTCTAGCCCCATCGCCATCTCAGGCGACATTCGACGCACCCCGAACCCCTTCCGGCACGTACGGCTTTCCAAATTGGGAGAGCTAGGGCTGGAGGGGGTTTCTTACGTCCTACGGTCCAAACGCAAACAGCCCTTCCTACGAACCAGAAACCTCCCCATGGCCGCCCGCGAAATCAGCCTCGAGCGCACCCGCAACATCGGGATCATGGCGCACATCGACGCGGGTAAGACCACGGTGACCGAGCGCGTCCTCTACTACACGGGCGTCACTCACAAAATCGGCGAGGTGCACGATGGCGCCGCGACGATGGACTACATGCCGCAAGAGCAAGAGCGCGGCATCACCATCACCAGCGCTGCGACCAACTGCTTCTGGGCGCCGCTGGTCGGCCCGAACGAAGGCAAGCGGCACCGCATCAACATCATCGACACGCCCGGTCACGTCGATTTCACGATCGAGGTCGAGCGCAGCCTGCGCGTGCTGGACGGCGCGGTCGCGGTGTTCGACGGCGGCAACGGCGTCGAGCCGCAAAGCGAGACGGTCTGGCGCCAAGCCGACAAGTACAACGTTCCGCGTATCGCCTTCGTCAACAAGCTCGACAAGGTCGGCGCCGACTTTCAGATGAATCTGGACTCGATGCGCGAGCGCCTGGGCGTGAACCCAGTGCCAGTGCAGTGGCCCGTCGGCGAGGAAGACCAGCACAAGGGCATGGTCGACCTGATCAAGATGCAGGCCGCCATTTTCCAGGATGATTCGCTGGGCGCGAAGTACACCTGGGAAGTCATCCCGGCCGAGCTCAAGGCCAAGTGCGTCGAGATGCGCGAAAAGCTGCTCGAAGCTTGTGCCGATCTCGACGAAGTCATCATGGATAAGTTCCTCGACGGTAAAGCCGACGAGGTCACGCCCGCTCAAATTTACGCTGCCATTCGCAAGGCCACCTGCAGCTTCAAGTTCGTACCCGTGCTGTGCGGCTCTGCCTTCAAGAACAAGGGCGTGCAGCTGTTGCTCGACGCGGTCGTGAATTTCTTGCCATCGCCGCTCGATATTCCGGCCGTGAAGGGCGTTTCGCCGAAAGAGGGCAGCAAGGTCGAAGAGCGCAAGCCCGACGACAAGGCTCCGTTCGCCGCGCTGGCGTTCAAGATCCTGAACGACCCCTTCGTCGGCAACCTGACCTTCTTCCGCGTCTACTCGGGCACGCTCAGCAGTGGCACCAGCGTGATGAACACGGCGCGCGGCAAGCGCGAGCGCATCGGCCGCATTTTGCGCATGCACGCCAACAAGCGTGAAGAGCTCAAAGAGTGCGAGGCCGGCAACATTTACGCCGCCGTTGGCCTGCGTGACACCCGCACCGGCGACACGCTGAGCGACGAAAAACACCCCATCTTGCTCGAGAGGATGATCTTCCCGGAGCCGGTGATCTCGATCGCCATCGAGCCGCGCACGCAGGCTGATCTAGACAAGCTCGGCATGAGCCTGCAAAAGCTGGCTCAGGAAGACCCGTCGTTCCGCACCTTCACCAACGAAGAGACGGGTCAGACCATCATCGCCGGCATGGGCGAGCTCCACTTGGAGATCCTGGTCGATCGGCTGAAGCGCGAGTTCAACGTCGAGGCCAACGTTGGCAAGCCCGAGGTCGCGTACCGTGAGGCCATCTCCAAGGCCACCGTGGCCGAGGGCAAGTTCATCCGTCAGTCCGGCGGTCACGGCCAGTACGGCCACGTCAAGATCGAGATCTTGCCGGGCGAGCGCGGCTCCGGCTTCAAGTTCGAGAACGCCACTATCGGCGGCATCATCCCCAAAGAGTTCATTCCGTCGGTCGAAAAGGGCATCAAAGATGCCACTACGCGCGGCGTGCTGGCCGGCTACCAAGTCATCGACGTGCGCGTGTTGCTGCTCGACGGCAGCTTCCACGAGGTCGACTCGTCCGGCCCCGCCTTCGAGGTCGCAGGCTCGATGGCCTTTCAAGATGGCGCCAAGTCTGCCGGCATTCACCTGCTCGAGCCGGTCATGGCCATCGAGGTCGTGACGCCCGACGCCAACATGGGCGACGTCATTGGCGACCTGAACTCACGCCGCGGCAAGATCCTGGGCATGGCCCAGCGCGGCAAAAATACCCAAGTCATCACCGCGGAAGTGCCGCTGGCGACCATGTTCGGGTACGCGACGGACCTGCGTAGCAAGACGCAGGGGCGCGCCGTGTACACGATGCAGTTCGCCAAGTACGAAGCGGTTCCAATCGTAGTGCAAGAAGAAATTGTCGCGAGGGTTCGCGGCTAACGCGCGAGCTCGAGCAAGCAACGTAGCAACCAGGGACTAGTCAAATGGCCAAAGAGAAATTCGTTCGTTCTAAGCCGCACGTCAACGTAGGGACGATCGGTCACATCGATCACGGCAAGACGACGCTGACGGCGGCGCTGGTCAAGGTCCAGTCTAAGAAGGGCCTCGCCAAAGAGATCAAGTACGCCGATATCGCCAAGGGCGGCATCGTGCGCGACGAGACCAAGACGGTCACGATTGCCGTGTCGCACGT
>JAYUYU010000396.1:0-2177 GCA_043752365.1 Myxococcales bacterium
CTCGGCATCGTGCCGGGCTACTCGGCGTCCTTCAAGGCGCTCGTGCGCCTGTACTCGTCCGCTAAAAAGTACACGGAACTGGTCGAGCTGTACGAGCGGGCGGTCGATTTGGCGCACGACGCCGAAACCAAAATCACCTACCTGTTCAAAATTGGTCGCGCGCACGAGGACGCCCTGGGGGATTCGCAAGCGGCCTTGACGTCGTACCGTCGCATCCTGGGCATCGACGCCGGGCACGTGGGCGCCGTGCACGCCGCACAGCGCGCGGCCGAGCGTGGCGGTTTGTACCGCGAGCTGTCCGAAATGCTGGAGCTCGAAGCCAAGCTGGTGAAAGACGTGAAAGAGCGGCTCATGCTGCTGCACCGCGCCGGTGAGGTGGCCGAGCACGATTTGAACGACGACGCGCTGGCGCTCGGCTTGCAGCGTCGCGTGCTCGAGTTGGATCCGAAGTTCCAGCCGGCGTTGGCCAGCTTGGGCCGCCTCTATTTCCGGGGTGGGCGCTGGGAAGACTTGGTGCACGTCTACCAAGCCGAGCTAACGAGCCTGCCTCGCGGCCCCGAGTCTGCCCGGCTCGACTACAAAATCGGCGAAATTTTCGAGCAGCGCGTCGCCAAGGACGACCAAGCGCTGGCAGCTTATCGGCGCGCGCTCGAGGCGGACCCGCATCACCTGCCGGCGCGGCGCGCGCTCGAACGCAAGCTGACCGACAAGCATCACTTCGAAGAGATTGCCAAGCTGATCGAAGGTGAGCTGGCTAGCGAGACCGAGCCTAAAGCCATCGCGCGGGCCGCGCTGCGGCTCGGCGAGGTGCTGGAGCACCGCATGAACGCGCCCGAGAAGGCGTTGGTCGCGTACGAGCGCGCGCTCGGGGCCGACGCCGAGTTCAGGCCAGCGCGTGACGCGCGGGTGCGCCTGCTGACCGAGGCCAAGGATTGGAAGCGGCTGGTCGAAGAGCTTGGCAAAGAAGCCGAGGCCAGCAGTGACCCGAAGCTTGCCATCAGCGCGCTGCTCCGCGCCGGCGAGATTTGGCAAACCGAGCTGGGCGCGGCGCAGAAAGCCATCGAATGCTTCGAAGCCGTGCTCGAGAAAGAGCCCGGCCACATCGACGCGTTGTTGTCGCTCGAGGCGCTGTACGCCGAGCGTTCCCTGTGGGAACCACTGTCCAAAATCTACGCGACCGAAGCGCGTGTCTTGACCGAGCCGGGCGCGCGCATCGCAGCGCTTTCGGAGCTGGGGCGCCTGGAGGAAACCAAGGGCGTTGGCAGCGAGGAAGAGCGCAAAGCGGCCTATTTTGCGATCCTGCAGCTGGCGCCGCACGATCAGTCGGCTTTGTCGGCTCTCGAGCGACTGGCGCTCGAGAGCGGAGACGCCAGTCTGTTGGCGCACGTCGACGCCAAGCAGGCGGCCCTGGCGGAGGATCCCGAGGTCAAGGCCGCGCACCTCACGCGGCTAGCCGAAGCGCTCGAGCGCAGCTCCGATCCGTCGGCGCTCGAGGTGTGGCGCAGCGCAATCGCGGCGGATCCGGAGAGCTTGTCGGCGGCGCGTGGTATCACGCGCCTGGCGGAGCGGACTTCTGACCCCACGTTGCTGGAAGAGGCGAGCGCTCACGAAGCGCGCGTCACCGGCGACAGCGACGTTGCCGCACGCTTGTTGGTGCGTTCGGCCATCGTGCGCGCCGAGCGCGGCGAGGTCGATAACGCCGTTCGCTTGCTGCGGCGCGCTTTGGAGCAGAACCCCGACTTCGAGGCCGCAGCCGCCAAGCTGTCGGAGCTGCTGGTGGCGCGCGGCGCGATCGACGACTTGTTGGCGCTTCTAACCAACGCGGCCAACTCCGCGACTACCCCCACGCGGGTCGCCTCGCTTTGGATCACGGTCTCGGACCTTTACTCCACCCGCAAGCACGACGTGCCAGCGGCGTTGGCCGCCTTGCATCGCGCGCAGAACCTGGTGCCAGGCCACGCCGGCACGCTGGTCAAGCTGGCCGAGCTGTACGCCACCGACCAGCAATGGGCCGAAGCCGTCGATCGACTCAAGCAAGGCTTGACGCACGCCGGATCGGACGAGCTAAAGGTCGACATCCACTTGCGCTTGGCCGCCATTTTGCAGGATCAACTAGGCGATCCGGAGCGGGCGATCGGCCACTTGAACTCCGCCCTGGGCTTGGATTCCGGCTCGCG
>JAYUYU010000397.1:0-5794 GCA_043752365.1 Myxococcales bacterium
GATCAGGAATTCGCCAAGTTCATGGCGTGCCCTGACGTGTCCGCGTCGCTGCACCTTAAGGCGCTGTCATCGCGCTCGTTCGGCGGCCAACGCACAAGCGACCTTCACGCCTGGGACTGGTCGCATTTCGACCTCGACAGCTGGGAGACCGCCAAGGTCTACCGCCCGAAGACCGACGGCGACGAAACGCAGATCATGGTGACCGAGCTGGTCGAACTCGTGATCCCCGAGCCGCTCCGAACGATGCTGCACGCCTACTGGACGACCCGCGGCAAGCCGACCGTGGGGCCAGTGTTTCCGGTGCTGAAGGGGGAGCGGGCAGGGGAACGACAGGGCAAGCGGAGCCACGCCAGGGAGCTGCGCGCCGCCCTCTGGCTCGCCGGCGTGCACCGGCCACTCGCTGGCTTCACCGAGGCGCTGACGTCGCTACACGCGCTCGAGACGGCGCTGGCGCAGGCAAGGGCTGACGGTGCCAAGGGCGAGGTCCGGAAGCTTCAACGCGGCCGCGCTGCGGCCGAAGAGTCGGCCCAGGCTCTCGACGCGATCCAGAGCGACTGCGACCGGACGCGCTGCGCCGACTTCCACAGCTTCAGGCGCTCGTTCAACACGGCGCTGGCCGCCGCCGGCCTCAACGTCCAGCAGGCAATGGCGCTTGCTGGCCATCGGTCAGCATCCACCCACATGAAATACGTAGACCTCCTTCAGCGAGGGCCGCTTTCGATGCCCGCGGGCTCAGTGCCCGAGCTGGGAGTATTGCCACGAATCTGGCCTAAACTGACCGACTCGGTGGGGGCTTCCAATCACGAAGCCCTGGGATTTGAGGGTGACTCCAGCGAGAATCGAACTCGCGTTACCGGCGTGAGAGGCCAGTGTCCTAACCGCTAGACGATGGAGCCGTGCGAGCCTTCTGGTGCTCGCGTCTGTCTGAAAAAGTTGCTGGGGGACTAGGATTCGAACCTAGATAGCAAGAGCCAGAATCTTGCGTCCTGCCGTTAGACGATCCCCCAATTAAGTTCGGAGGTTAGCCTTCGTTCTGAAGAAGTTGGTACCGCATCCGGAAAGGCAAGGGCGGGGGGCTAACTATCCTCAAAAGTGATAGAGCGCAAGCAGTTTAGGTCGTTTTCCGTCTCCGCGCCGCTTTTGGCAGAAGCCCCGCGGACCGACTGTGCTGTGGGGTTCAATGACCGGCGCCGCGGATGGTGCTCCGAGTTGGTCGGTTGCCACGGCGGTGAGTCGCCGAGCATCGCATCGAGCGCCGTCGTGGTCGACGAACGGCTGACCGATCGATGCCGGCTCAATCACCAGCGTTTGGAGCTGAGCGCTCAGGTTTCGATGCCGGTTCAATCACCAGCGGTATTGGACCTGAGCGCCTCAGGTTCGACTGCAGGCCCGCATCAAGCTTTAACTCGATCACATCGGACTCAGTGCGGACGAACGATCCAAGGCGGCGCGCTCGAAAACCTCAAGATTGCCGGGTAATGCGCCCCCGCCGGTACCCACCGTGAAGCGCATAAGATACATTATGTTAACTCAGAGCCAAGCCTAGGTGAAGGCGCCAAGCCTTGGCGGCAAGTTATTCACCGCGATGTTGGCGGCGGGCGCCAAGCCCTGAGCGGCCAGCGAGGCTGAACTCGTCACCGCCCGAACGGCTTCTGCGGCACGCAGGTCGCGAGCGTTCACGCAGACGCGGACCCGTCCATAATCGGGCTGACCAGGTCGAGATCGCGGCTTGGGCCCCCGCCTGAAAGCGGTGGCCAGCTCAGAGCGGCGGCGCGACGTGCAGGCCGAGCAATTTGCCGCCGTTGGTCATCACGAAGGCGCGCGAGCCGTAAGCGGCGGGAGTCATGCTGGAGCCGTCGGCCAAGTGGATGCCGTCGATCAGCTCGCCGCCGAGCGGATTCACCAGGAAAACGCCCAGCCGCGAGGCTGCGATGAGCAGGACGCCCGAGACGACGACGGGCTGCGAGACCGCCGTTGCCGGCAGCGAGCGGCGCCAAAGTTCCGTGCCCGTGGCCGGATCCAACCCCCAAAGGCCCGTCGTGCCGCTCGCCGCCAGCAGCACGCGGCGCTGCGGCTCGTCCCGGCCGTCGCGGCGCACGTGCGCCGGCTGATCGAACAGCGAAATATCGGTGACACCGTAGACGCCCGTATTGCTCCAAACCTGAGTGCCGGTCTCGGCGTCGAGCGCGTACACGCCCGCGGCGTAGTTGCTGGCGTAAACCACGGCTCCTGAAGGCAGCGCGTCCGGAATCGGCGTCGAATCGACGTCGAGCTGTTCCGGCACCTGACCCAGCGTCTGCTCTGCCTCGGCGGCCAAATCCACCGGTTGCCAGCGCGCGGCGCCCGTTTTGGTGTCGAACGCTGCGACCGTGCCGTCGCTGAAGCCGGTGTAAACCTTGCCGTGGAAAACCGCGACGCCCGCGTGTCCGGCGACTTCCATGCCCGCGGCGGGCGTGCGGTGCTGGTGCCACAGCAGCTTGCCGCTCTGGGCCTCGATGGCCAGCACGGTGTCGTTGGCGTTGGTCACGAACAGCGTGCCGCCTTCCAGCACGGGCCGCCGAGCGACCTCGGCGTTGGTCATGAAACGCCACAAAAGCTCGCCGTTTTTGGCGTTTACCTTGTACAGCGCGCCGTCGTTGGAGCCGAAATACAGCGCGTTTTCCGCGGCGTCGTACAGCGGTGCGCACTGCACGAAGCCGAGCGTCTCGAAGCGCCACAGCTTTTGGCCATCATCGGCCCGCAGCGCGTACAGCCCTTGGTCCGACGAGCCCACGAAGATTCGACCGCCCGCCGGATCGATTTCGACCTGCCCGCGCTCGTACGGTTCGCCCGTGCGCCGCGACTCGGCCACGATGGTGCGCGAGAACGTGACCTGCAGCGAGCCGCTGGCGCGGTGGACCCAAAGCGGTAGCTCGGGATCGGCCCCAGAGCGCAGCGCGCTACACGCGACGGCGGAACTGAGCAGGCTCAGCGCCGCCAGAGCTTGCCAGCTGCGCCTCACTGAGCCCCCGACGGTGCCGGTACTGGTACCGGTGCGTCGGCAGCCGGCGCGTCTTGAACCGGTGCGTCCCCGGGCGGCGTTTCAGGCATCGGCGCGACGGGACCAGGCGTGGGCCCTGGCTGGCTCTGCTGCTTGTCCATCATTTCTTGAATGCGCCGCTGCAGCTCAGGGGTCAGCTTTTGACCATCGGGGCCGCCCAAACCTCCCAGCACGTTGCTGTCGGCGAGCTTCTTCGCCGCTTCGGTCGACATCAGCTTCGGCCCCAGCTCTTTGGCCTTTTTCGGGTCGATGAGCTCCAGCAGCTCCAGGACCTGGGCTCCGACGTACTTGATGACGGCTGGCGTTTCCTTCAGCGTGGCTAGCTTTTCGCCGGCTTTGTCGAGCAGCTTCAGGGCGTCGTCGTTCTTGCCCTGCCCCTTCAGGATGCGCGCCTGATGGTACAGGCCGAGGGCGCTGAAGCTCGCCTGATCCATGTTCTGCAGCTCGCGGAAGGTCTTGAGCGCTTGCTCTTCGTTTTTCTGCGCCTCGAGCGCCATGCCCAAGCCTTCCAGCGTGCGACCCTTGATGTCGCGGTCGGAGACGTAGGCCGGGTGCCGCGTCACCTTCTCGAACGCGGTCTGGGCGTCTTTGAACTGACCCAAGTCGTACGCGACGCCGGCCGCGCCCAAATCTGCCAAAACGGACGTCTTTTGACCGACGTTTGCGCTGGCCAGTAGGTACTCGGCCTTGGCGGCCTTCAGGCGCTCTTCGTCGGTCGCGAAGCTGCGACGGGCGTCGCTGGGGGCGCCACGGGCGTCGCCCACGTCGGCGCTGTCTGCACCGACTTTGCCGGTCTCGGCGGCCAGCGCTTTGAAGAGCACGTCGGTGGCTTTTTTAGCGGTCTGGGTGTGACGCCACGAATACACCTCGTAGCCGATCCAACCAACCAAGCCGGCCATGATCACCCACTGCACCTTGTTGAAGTGCCTTCTCAGAAAGTTCGCGGCGGCGTGGGTGGAGCGGGCCAGCGCGTCGTCCATCACTTCGCCGGCGTCGAGGTTGCGGCGCGGGGCGCCACCTGGCTCACGCTCGCGGCGCGCACGGCGCTTATCAGCGGCGTCGGCGCGCACCCGCGCGTTGCGGTCGCGAATGTTCTCCGGCTCGGCTGGGTCGCGCTTCTTTTTCTTCTTGGACCTGCTCGCCTCGCCCGCTTCAGCGGACGCTTCGTCGTCGGCGCCTTCGTCGTCGGCCTCGGCTGACGCGGCAGCGTCGTCGCGCGTCGCTTCCGCCTCGGCGGCTTCGCTTTGACTCTCGGCTTGGGCTTCGTCGCCCGACCCTGTTTCCTTCGGTTCGCTCACGGCGCCGGCTCTATACCACTGACCGCCGTGAGGCCAATCACGCCTTACCAGGCCTTGGGTGGCGGGGGCGGCAGCTCGTCCGAAAGCGGCACCAAAGCTAGGGTTTCGACCTCGACCCCTCGCTCCGCATACAAAAGAAAGCTGGCCCGGAGCGCCGCTTTGGCGCCAAAGCTGTCCGGCAGCCGCGCCGTGAGCTCCAGGGGCTCGCTCGCCGGGGGCACGCTCAGGCGCAGCGCTTGCTTTTCGTCAATCACGGGCAGTTTAGGCAGGGTTAGCCCCGTGCGCTTGGGTCCGGGGGGGGCGCCGTCGACCCCACGGGCAAACAACAGCGTGCCGGGCGCGCTGCCCAGGTTGCGAACCCGCACCAACAAGCGGACCCCCGTACCGTTGCCGCCCGGCGGGATCGTGACGGTGAGCTTGACGCCCAAGTTCTCGTCTCGAGTAAGCCGCGCGGCGTCGCGTCCGACCGGACCGCCGACGTGCTCCAAAATTTTGGCGCGCTGGGCGAGTAATAGGCCGCCCGGCAATGCATCAGGCACGCCTAGGAATCGAACCAGCGGTGCGGCGAGCGCCGGCCCCGCATCCAAGTCGACCAAGGCGCTGGCCAGAGCAACGCGCGTGCTTTGCATGCGCTCGTCGTTCAAGGCCGCCAAAAGCGCGCCGGCCGCGGCGTCGTCGCGGATTTTACCCAGCGTTTGGGCGATGTACGGGCGCAGCCGCACATCGCCCAGCGACTGCATCAGCGGCACGACTGCGTCCCTAGTGCGCAAGCTGGCGAACACGTCGAGCAGCTCGCGCGAGCGCTGATAGTCGCGCTGCCGCTCGTCGCGCCACCAAGCCACCAGCAGCTCTTCACCGCGCTTGTCGCCACTTTCGCCCAGCGCCAGCGCTGCCAGGCGCCGGAAATGCCCATCTGGGCTCTTCAGTAGCTCCACCGTCAGCGGGGCCCCCTCCCCGAGCCGCGTGAGCGCCAGCGCGGCAAAGCGGCGCACGTCTTCGTCCTCGGCTCGGCTCAACGCCAGCCGCAGCGCGGGCGCGGTTTCTTTGCGGCGGAGCTCGAACAGCAGCTCGGCGGCTTTCTTGCGGATGGCGACGTCAGCGTCTTCCAGCAAGGCCGCGATTTCTTCGGCGGCGTCGCCGTCGCCGCCTGCGCCGCGCAAAATGGCGGCCGGCCAGCCCTTGCCTTCGGCGCGCAAGCCCGACTGCTCGAAGCGGCCGTGCGAAGCGCCCAGCTCGCGCTGTTTGCGGCGTAAGCGCGCCAGCGCCTCGGGGTGGTCCGCGCTGGCATCGCGGGTTTGGCCGGGATCTTTCTCGAGATCGAAGAGCTTGCAGGCGCCCAGGCGCCGCGCGCACAACAGGCGCAAGGGGCCCTCTGCGTACAGGGCCTGCTCGTCGGTCTCGGCATAAGCCATGCCCGGTCCAGAAGGTCGCTGACCGGCCAAAAGGTCGCCCAAAT
>JAYUYU010000398.1:0-2173 GCA_043752365.1 Myxococcales bacterium
CTCTTGAGCACGCTCGAGACGCGCGAGGATCGCCGCGCGTTCCTGATGAACGTGATCTGCTTTGCCGCGTGCATCGAGGGCTTGTTCTTCTTCGGCGCGTTCGCCTACGTGTACTTCCTGCGCTCGCGCGGGTTGCTGCACGGCCTGGCCGGCGGCACCAACTGGGTGTTCCGTGACGAGAGCGCGCACATGGCGTTTGCTTTTGAAGTGGTCAACCAGGTCCGCAAGGAAGAGCCCGAGCTCTTCGACGCCTCACTCGAGCGCGACGTCGCGCAGATGATCCACGAAGCCATCGAGTGTGAGACCCAGTTTGCCGAGGACATTCTCGGCGGCGGCATCGCCGGCCTCTCGGTGCGCGACGTCCGCAGCTACCTCGAGTTCTGTGGCGACCAGCGCCTCGCGACGCTCGGCATGCAGAAGCGCTACCACACCAAAAACCCGCTCAGCTTCATGGACCTGCAAGACGTCCAGGAAGTCGCCAACTTCTTCGAGCGCCGCGTGTCCGCGTACCAGATGGGCGTGACCGGCGACGTGGTATTCGACGCCGCGTTCTGAACAGTGTTAGGGGACGGACTTCGCTTATTCACGTTTCGTGTTCTGGTCGGGGATACGTGAATAAGCGAAGTCCGTCCCCTCGCGTCGTACTAGCGACGCGAGCACGGACGCGCAGGTGCCAGACGCGGCCACCTGCAGCGCGTGCATGGACGGCGCCGCTTGCGACAAAGATGGGTGTCCACCGGTCGCATGCATGAAGCTCGAATTCACGATCGAGACACGCCAATCTTGCTCGATCACGCTGGCCGAGGGCTCCACGCTCGACGGCGAAGCATTCATCGACGCAAGTGGTACGCGGGAACGCGTGCTGGCGCTGGATCGCTGGGGTAAAGGTCATGTGATGGCATGGTGCGACGCCACCACGCTCGCGGACTTGCTCGCGGCGTTCAACGCGCGTTCCTGCAGTCGTACGTGTCCGAGCACGGCAAAGGCTTGTTGGCTGTGATGGACTACGTGAGCTCCAACGTGAACCGCACGGACTTCGATCGCATGAACGAGATCGTGGCGCCGGTGGGTCTCGTATTGAACTCGAGCTCCATCGATTGGTCGCAGGTGGCCGCCACGATCTCGGACGAGTGCGTGCCTGACTACCCTGGTCCGGACTGACCGATCATGCGCGTCGTCGCTAGGACTGCGCCAGCGTACGAATGTTGCGACGCTCGCGCTCTCTCAGCGAGTCGTTGCGAATCTTCTCTGCCAGTGCTTCGAAGCCTGGCAGCCCGTAGAGCACCACGTGGCGCTGGGTGTCGTCGCTGGTCTCGAGCTTCACGCAGCCGTGGCCGAGCAAGCGCATGGCGAGCGGTTGCTCCACGGTCACGTCGTCGATGCGAAACAGCTCCAGGTTCTGCTTCACCTTCGACAGCAGTCCCGACTCGATCTTGATGCGCTGCGTGGTGACCTCGTACGTAAGCGACTTCGCACGCACCCAGTACACCAGCGCCGCGATCCCCAGGGTCACGACCGCCCAGAAGTACTGCGTGACGGAATAGAACGCCGCGGGGTTCCCGCTGAACAGCGTGGTCTCCTGACCCGCGGCGCGCATCGCGGCGAACTGCTCGAGATCTTCGCCGCAGAAGCGGCACTTGATGGCGGCGGCCTTGATCGTTTCACCGCACACCGGGCACGCCTTTTCGTCGCTCATGCGGCGATGGTAGCCGCACTCTAGGCCGCGGTGCACGCGATCTGCCGCATCACTACAGGCTGTCGCGTGCAAGAAGGGCAGGGCCTGTACCCTGTAACGGCGGGAGTAGGGGACGGACTTCGCGTATTCACGTTTGGCTGCACCGCCGGTCGGGAAACGTGAATACGCGAAGTCCGTCCCTTAGCCGTTGTCATTCGCGCGTACCGCGCGGCGCTGCGTGGCTGACAGAAAGCCGATTCACCGCGCACGCCACGCGCCTGGACTGGCAAGCGTGGACGCGCGCAGTCGTCGGCAGCCCATCAGATCACGCGCACGCGCAGCACGCCGTCGATGCCTTGCATCTTGGCGACCACGTCGCTGCCAGGCGCCGCGTTGGTGTCGAGCAGCGTGTAGGCGCTCTCGCCGCGGCTGGAGCTCACCATGTCGGCGATGTTGATGCCTGCGGCGCCGATCAGGTCGTTGATCTGCATCAGCATC
>JAYUYU010000399.1:0-5788 GCA_043752365.1 Myxococcales bacterium
CGCAGGTGCAGCGCGCTCGGGGCAGCAGTCGCGACGATTGGTGACCTCGACCTTGGCGAACTGGGTGCGTGCTTTGAGGTCGATCTCGAACCACGGACCGTCCTCTTCTTGGGTATGGAAGAGGTATTCGTTGTCGGAGGCCTTGGGGACACCAGCGTTGGCGCTGCTGGCGTGCCAGGGCTTCCCGGCCGCCAGGTCTGGACCGGTGGTCGCAGCGACGATCAGCGTGACCAGGGTGACGGACCCGATGATCAGGAACAAGGCCAGAAAGCCGCTGCGCACGGAGCGCTGCACGAGCGCGCGGCCAATGCGGCGCTCGGGACCGAGCTTTTGAGTCACCAGGTGCTGGACGAAAGCGTGTGCCTCGTTGGCGTCGCGTTTTTGTTGCTCGACCGTGTCTTCGGCGGTCTCGCGGAACGTCTTGGTCAAGAGCGCGGTTTGCACCGCGGCAAGACCGGCTTCGCCGCCCGCCGAGTGCACGAGCACGTCGGGCGCGGTCAGCGCGAAAGCCTCTTTCAGATCCTGGGGGATCGCGCTTGGGTCCTGCGCTGCCAGGGCCCAATAGGCGGCCTCACGATAAAGCGAGAGCGAGAGTGGAAGAGACGGGCCAGCCCGCAGCGGGTCAATCGGATTCACGGCCCGGTCCGCCAGCTCCAGCGCAGCCTCCGCGCGCTTCAAAGCTGCACGCGTGTGAGCCGGCACGTCGCGCAGCGCTCGCCGGGCCTCCGCGAGCTCGCTGCCCCGCCAAAACCACTGCCAAAAACCGCGCCCTGGGGGACGGTTGACCTCAGCGCTGTCGACCATGAAAATCCACGAACCTCGCGACGCCTCGTAGCACAGGTCATTCGGCATTGCATCCCGAAGCGCGCTGTGCGCGCCGCCAAAATCGTGTCTGCCAAGCAACAGCCAAACCCACATGATTTTGGCTTTGAACATCGCGCTGCCATGCTAGATAGCGCGTGCTAGGCTGGTTTTTTCGATGTTTGGGTTGAGTTGGCTAGTTCGAGGTAGGAGTTTGCCATGTGCGGCATTTTCGGCGGCGCGTCCGAGCTAATCAGCAAAGACGCCGAGCAGCGGCTCTATCACCGCGGTCCCGATCAGCAGGGGCGCGTCGTGGTTACTGCTCGCAGCGGCCGCACGCTGAGCATCGGTCAAACGCGCTTATCGGTCGTCTACAAAGCGGACGTGCCCACACCCATGACGCGCGCCGGCGCGACCATCGCCTTCAACGGCGAGATCTACAACTGGCTAGAGATTCGCGCGGCGCTCGAGGCCAAGGGGCAGCGCTTCGAAACTCCGACCGACACCGAGGTCGTGCTGGCTGCCTATCTCGAGTGGGGTCCAGCTTGTTTGGATCGCTTCAACGGCATGTTCGCCATTGCCATCTGGCACGACGACAAGCTGTTTTTGGCTCGCGATCGCCTGGGCAAGAAGCCGCTCTTCTACACGCACGACAAGCGCGGCATCGCCTTCACGTCGGAGCTCAAAGCGCTGCAAGAGCTCGATTTTGCCGAAGTGCCCATCTGCACCGCGCTCGAGTTCTATTTCGACACCTACACACCGTTCAAGAACGTCAAGAGTCTGCGCGGTGGCGAGTACCTCATCTACGACGCCAACAGCAACGAGCTAGCTACCAAGCGTTGGTGGACGTTCCCCGAGCACACTTCCGAGATCACCGATCCGGAGGCGGCCATCGGGCAGTTCATCGATCTGTTCCAGGACGCCTGTCGCATCCGCAAGGAAGCCGACGTGCCGGTCACCATCTTCCTGTCCGGCGGCGTTGATTCATCGCTGATCCAAGCCGTGCTGAAGCTGGACGTCAGCTACACGGTTCAGTTCGAAGAGTTCAAGACGACCATCAACGAGCGCGACTTGGTGGTGGAGTTTGCGCAGCGCCACGGCTTCGAGCCGCGCATGGTGGTGCCGACGCGCGAGGACTTCTTGAACACGTTCGCCGATCTGGCTCGTCACATCGAGTTCCCGGTTGGCAGCTTCAGTGTGTTCCCCTTGTTCTGTTTGGCGCGCGCTGCGAGAAGGGACGGCTTCGTCGTCGCCCTCTCGGGTGAAGGCTCGGACGAGCTGTTCAACGGCTACTACCGCAACGAGCTGCTGCTCCGTGAGGATCAGGCTCTGGCGCCGGACTTCAAGGGTCCGTACGGCACGCTGTGCGCGCGCTATTTCGGCAGCCCGCTCGAGCGTTTCTGCCGCATGGCCAGCCGTCAGGGCTTGCCCGGCTTGCCGCTGCTGTTGGACTACTTTGGCCCGTTGTGGCGCCCACAGCACAGCTTGGCGCAGAACATCAGCTACCTGGAGGCGACGGTGTTCATGCAGCCGCTTCTGGTCATGGCCGATCGTCTGAGCATGGGTAACTCGCTCGAAGTGCGCAATCCGTTCCTGGACTATCGCATCGTGGATTTCTCGGCCAAGCTAGCCGACGATCTGAAATACCGCGAAGGTCATGGCAAATGGCTGCTGCGCCAGGCCCTGAAGCGCCTGGTCGGCACGGACTTGGGCATCGCCAAGCGCAGCATCAAGCACGGGCTGCCAGCGCCCGTGAATCAATGGCTGTTCAAGAGCAGCGCGTTCGATCGCAAAGACTGGAATCACGTTTTGCTAGGTGAGTGCTTGAAGCAGCTCGCCCTAGTGCATGACCCCAAGAACCGAGGATGAAATGAAACGTACGTTGGTCGAAAGTCTTCGCGACCCGGTCTCCGGTGAATCGCTCGCCCTGTCCGATGTGGTCCTGGACGGCGAGGAGGTCGTCTCCGGCAAGCTCACCAGCAAGTCAGGCACGGTTTACCCGGTCGAAGGCGGCGTGCCTGCCATGGTGCGGGCCGATCAGTTCGCCGAGGGTCAGAAGGAGACGGTCGATAGCTTCTCCTGGAAGTGGCAGAAGGCCACTAACTACCGCAGCTCCACGCTGGGCCACTACCTGCAGTGGTACCTCGATCGCTACGGCTTCGGCACCGAAGCCAAGTTGGCCGACTTCTTGTCGACGAAGATGCGCATTCTAGACGCCGGCACGGCGCACGGGCGCGATGCCGAGCTGTACTCACGCAACACCAAGGCCAACATTTTCGGCTTGGACATCAGCTACGGCGTGCGCACGGCCTACAAGGACCTGGGTAAAGTCGCCAACCTCAACTTCGTGCAGGGTGACCTCACGCGCTTGCCGTTCAGCGAAGGTTTCTTCGACTTCATCGCTTGCGACCAGGTCATTCATCACACCCCGAACACCCGTGAGTCGCTGCGGCACCTGTGTACTCGCCTCGCTCCGGGCGGCCACATCAACTTCTACGTCTACAAGGTGAAGGCGCCGACGCGCGAGTTCTGCGACGATCACATCCGCGCGACCACCGTGCACATGAGCCCGGATGAGTGCTTGAAGGTGTCCGAGTCGATCACCAAGTTCGGCAAGATGCTCAGCGACTTGAAGCTCACCGTCGACGTACCTGAGGACATTCCGCTCCTCGGCATCAAGGCGGGCAAGCAAGATTTGCAGCGCCTAGTCTATTGGAACTGGTTCAAATGCTATTGGAACGACACGATGGATTGGGACTCCAACGTGATCACCAACTTCGACTGGTACCACCCTCTGCATGCCCATCGGCACACCAAAGAGGAAGTGGAGCAATGGTGCAAAGAAGAGCACCTGACCATCGAGCACATGGACATTCAAGAGTCCGGAATTAGCGTGCGGGCTCGCAAGGCTTGATATCCACGGAAGCTCGCGAGGAAGGATCGCTGGCGCAATGACTGTCAACCGCAGCGCGGGACCGGAGAGCCAGCGGCAACTCGCCCCCAGCTTGGACCTGTCCGTCGTCGTCCCTTGTTACAACGAGGAGCTGAACCTTCCGGAGCTGGCGCAGCGCGTGCTCAGAATGTTCGACACGGGGGGGCTCCGCGGGGAGCTCATCTTGGTGGACGACGGTTCGGCCGACGCCACCGCGCGGGTTATCCGCGAGCATTCGCAGGCCGACGCACGAGTCGTCGGCGTGTTTCACCGGGTGAACCGCGGCATGGCCGGTGCGTGGCGCACGGGTGTGAACGCGGCGCGCGGCGCCTACGTGGCCATCATCGACGCTGATTTGCAATACCAGCCCGAGGACATTCTGCGCCTGTACCGGACGCTGCTCGACTACAGCGTCGACGTCGTGCAGGGCTGGCGCAGCTCGGTCGGGCGTGAGCGCGGAGCCCGCTACTCGTTGTCGCGTGGCTTCAATACCATCCTCAACGCTGCCTTCGGCATGTCGCTGCGTGACAACAAGTCCGGCTTCGTGTGCTGTGCCCGCGAGGTCGTCCAAGACCTTTTGACGTACAAGGGTAGCTACGGCTACTGGCAGTCATTCATCATGGTTGCGGCCCACACCAAGGGCTATTCGTACCGTGAGATCGAGGCCGTCTTCGAAGATCGCAAACAGGGGCAGTCGTTCCTGGAGGGGCGGGCGTACCGCGCGGCCGCGCAGTGCTTGGTCGACGTGGGCACGGCCATGTGGGAGTACCGGGTCACGACCGAACCCCACGATTTGGTCCGTAATTTCCTGCAAAAGGAGGGTGTCAGCCTCGACGAGCCGCCGTCACGGCGCGCCAACCCCGCGCGTTTCCGCGCCGCGGTTACCGCCTTGCCGCGCACGCACGCGGTGCGCGCCCGCAACGCCGAGGGCTACTACGAGACGCTCTCCTCCACGCAGTGGCTGTCGCCCGAGCAGGTTTCCGACTTGCAAGACGAGAAGTTACGCCGGCTGGTGCGACACGTGTACCGCAGCGTGCCGTACTATCGCGCCAAGATGCAGGACCTGCGCCTGCATCCCGAAGACATTCGCACCTCGGCAGATTTGGCCAAGTTGCCGTTCTTGACCAAAGCCGACGTGCGCCAGCACCTGTACTTCGACATCATGCAGGAAGGTGTCTCACAAGGCGACCTGCTGAAGACGAACATGTCGGGGCAGAGCGGTGAGCCGTTCGTTGCGTTCGCCGACCGCGGAGCGCTGGAGTTCCGCTGGGGTGCCGCCCTGCGCTTCAGAGATTGGACTGGCTATCGCTTTGGCAACCCGGTCGCTTCTTTTTGGAACGAAGGTTTGGGCCTGTCGGAAACGCAAGCTTCGCGCGCCCATACCGACGCGCGCTTGGCCAATCGCCTGCTGCTGTCCGCCTTCAAGCTCGACGAGGCGACGCTTGCAGCCAACGTGCGGCTGCTAACCAAGCACCGCCCCGTCTTGATCGAAGGCTCGACCGAGGTGCTAAGCGTGATGGCCGAGCATCTGGCGCGCGAGGGTGGCGGAAGCTTCCAAGCCAAGGGCGTCTTGGCGTACGGCCAAGAGGTCACGCCGGCCATTCGCGCGCAGATCGAGGCGGCGTTTGGCTGCCCTGTGTTCAGCCTCTATCGCAGGGGCGAGTTTGCCGACATTGCCTGCGAAGGCGACGCGCACGATGGCCTCTTGGTGGCCGCCGAGGGTTTCATCGTCGAGCTGTTGGTGAATGGCCGGCCAGCTCGCTTGGGCCAGCAGGGCGAGCTGTTCGTGACGGATCTGAACAACCGTTGTATGCCGTTCATCCGCTATGCCACCGGTGACCGCGCCGTCGCCATGGCACCGGACAATTCGTTTCCGAACGCTCGTGGCTTGCCGCGCATCGGCATGGTCAGCGGGCGTGCAGGTGGCACGGTGTCGGGCGCCAGCGGCGCGCGCGTGCCCCTGGGCTATTTCTCGGCGCTCTTGGCGCAGTACGGCTATGCGGTGCGACGCTTCCGCGTCGTCTCGCGCTCAGCCGAATCATTAGAGCTGTACAT
>JAYUYU010000400.1:0-2171 GCA_043752365.1 Myxococcales bacterium
GATCGTGCCAAGGTCGGGTGGGGGCGATCCAGCTCGCGCTTTGCGCTCGCGATCGCCGTACAGCTGACGAGCGACTCGAGAATCGAGCAACAGGCTCGAAAATCGAGCAACAGACTCGAGAGTCGAGCAACAGGCTCGAGAATCGAGCAAACAGGGAGACTGCTCAGCCTTGGTCTCATTTCTGTTGGCTGCGGAATTCAGCCTTCTTGAAGAGGCTGACGTAGCGCAGTCAAGCGCAGTCATCCGGCATGACCCCTCCCGACGCCAAAAGTGACTTCGAGGTCGAAGTGACTTTTTGGAAGTCGCGGGAAGTGACTTCGAGGTCGAAGTGACTTTTGCCAACTGAGAAGGGCTGCCCGGTCGGTTTGAACCTGATCGGCTGCGTGGCGCGGGTGCCGGTCCGCTCGAGATGAAATCAACAGGGAGACGGGGAGACTTCGAGAAGGCCCCGTCACCCCGTCACCGCGTTGATCCCATCTCGAGCGCCTCGGATGGGCCGAGGGCCGCTACGTGAGCTTCTGCGATTCAAGCTGCGATTTGGCAGCCAGACTGAGCCTCCGCATCACGGAATCTGCCCAGACTGATCGGCGTCGACGTAGCCGCTCTGCCTCGGGCTGGTGACGTACACGCGCAAGCGCACGTCTTCGCTGTCGGGCAGGTTGCGACGGATGAGCACGAGCTCGACATTGCCGCTTTCGGCATCGATGCGCCGAACGGCTTCGCGTGTCAGCTCGGGGATGGACTCAAGCTTGAGCTCGTCGGCGTCGAACAGGTTGTCGGTTAGCTTACCCTTACCGCGTAGGGTGGCGTGCTCGGGCTCGCCCACCGTGCCGTCGCGGAAGTGCAGCTCGACGACGGCGCCCGGCGTGGTCGGATCTTCCGTTTGCAATGTGAGCTCGCGCGCTCGAATTTCGAGGCGCAGCAGCTTGCCGCCCGCCTTTGCGCGCATGGCCTGGACGGCTGGAATGAGTCGGTCGCCGGTGAACAGCGAGGGGCCGCTCATTTGTCGGCTGGCGCTGGCCACGGCGTCGCTGCGGCTGTGGCTCGACTTGTCGGCGCGTTGGTTGCAGCTAGCCAGCAGCAGGCAAAGCAGCGCCGTTGCGAGCGGCCGGGCTTGCAGCTTCATGCGCCGGCGCCCCCAATGCGACCGAGCCAGCGCTCTAGCACCGCCAGCCCGACATCGAGCTGCGACAGCAACGTCCACTCGTTCTTCTGGTGCGCCTGCGCCTGCACGCCGGGCCCGAAATTGACTGCCGGAACGCCCAGGGCGGCGAAGCGCGCGACGTCGGTCCAGGCCTGCTTGGGTTCGATGGCCAAGACACCGCTTTCCGCCAAGGCCGCCACCAGCGGGTGATCGCGCAGCGGCGGTGCGGACGGGGATTCATCGACGAATTCGACGTCGGCCTCGCCGGCCACCACGTCGAGCACGTTTTGCTTGGCGCGCTCGAGGCCGGTGCTAGGCCCAAAACGGTGATTCAGGTTCAGCTCGAAGACATCGGGGACGATGTTACGGGCGCGCCCGCCGCTGCCCAGCGTCGCGCTGATCACGTTCTTCCACACCAGGCCGTCGCGCTCGTCGGTGACGGGCTCGAGCGCACTCAAGCGCGCCAACAGGGCGGCGCTTTTCTGGATCGCGTTCTCGCCCTGCCAGGGGCGCGCGCTGTGGGCCGTCCGGCCTCGAAAACTCACGGCGGCGTGCAGTGAGCCACCGCAGCCGAGTTGCAGCTTGTTGTCGCTCGGCTCCAGCATGACCGCGATGCTGGCCGCCCTCAGCTCGGCCTCGGCGGCCAAGACCGGACCTAGCTCGTTCTCGGCGTAGGGGCCTTCCTCGCGCGCGTAGAAGACCAATGTCAGATCGAGCGGCCAGAGCGCGCCTTGTTTGGCGAGCGCTAGCATGAGCGCAAGGCCGCTCTTCATGTCGGCGGCGCCGGGCGCGTACAACTTGTCACCCTCGATGCGCGGTACGCCCTCGTGCTCCGTGCGCACGACGTCCAGGTGCCCGCCCAAGACTACGTGCGGCCCGCCGGTGCCGCGCCGCAGTGGCACGACAATCGAGTCGCCGTAGCGACGAATGGGCGCGGCCAATTGCAGGCGCGAGAGCCGCGCCTGGACGGCGTCGCACAGCGCCCGCTCCTCGCCGATCAGCGAAGGCACGCTACAAAGCCACAAAA
>JAYUYU010000401.1:0-2170 GCA_043752365.1 Myxococcales bacterium
GGCTCACGCGCGCAGGGCCAACCTCACGGACAAAACGCCGTGAGCCTGCGCAGCAGAGACGCCGCGCGTAGTAGTGTAACTTTCATGTCTCAACGTTCATCAACGGCACGGCTTGGCGTCGCACTCTCGGTGGCGGGCATGGGCGCGCTGTGCGCGGGTTTCAAGTTGAGCGCGCTGTCGCTGTTCGGAGCCGGCGTGAAGCTGCTCGAGAAGGACTGGCGCGCGCGCCACCCAGAGTTCGTGGGCAACGCCGCCGAGCGCTGGCAGGCGTCGCTCGCATTTTATCGCGACACCCATCAGAACAGCACCAATCGCACGCTGCATTTGATCGGTATCCCGCTGATCGTAGGCGGCGCTGTCGGACTGTTCGCCTCGAAGCCACTCAGCCCGATCACGGGCGTGCTCTGGGCGGGGTCGCTGGGGGCATTCGCGACCGGTTGGGCCCTGAACCTGGTCGGTCACGCCGCCTTCGAGAAGCGAGCCCCCGCCTTCAGCGACGACGGCCTCTCTTTTCTGGCCGGACCGGTTTGGGACCTCCAGAGCATGCTGAAAAGCCGGCGCGCTGGCTGATTCGGCTCAAAAGCCGCTGGATTTGCGGCCTGCTTTCCCTTCCGAGAAAAGGGGAATAGGTTCCGCGCCTAGGTTCGGGCAGAAAGCCCGACTTCCTAAGGGAGAATACAAGAATGTCAGCCAAACGAGGCCGAAGCCTTACGTCCAAACTCATGGCGGTCTTGCTGGTCGCCAGCGTTCCGCTCGTCGCCAATTGCGGCAAGATGCCCGGCGTCCCCGGTGCTTCGGGCATCCCCGGTGCTCCTGGCGGCTGTCCCGCCGACATCGCGGACGCTTCGGCCATCATGAGCGCGAACTTTGGCCTCGAGGGCGAGCTCGAAGGCAAGGTCAAGGCTGCTCTGGCCGCTGGCGCCAACCTGCAAGCCATCGCTGCCGACGTCGAAGGCGAAGTGGTCACCGCCTGCAGCAACCTCGCCAAGGACCTTGGCGCCAAAGACGACGACCTGAAGCCGAAAGAAGACGGCCCGGGCAAGAAGGCCGAAGCGGCCTGCAACGTTGCCACGAAGCTGATCGGTGATTTCAAGGCCAAGGCCAAGGGCAAGCTGGTCGTCGACGTGAAGCCGCCAAAGTGCGAAGCCTCGCTCGACGCCAGCATGGACTGCGCTGCCAAGTGCGACGCGAACATCAAGCCCGGCTCGGTGAAGGCCAGCTGCGAAGGCGGCGAAATCAGCGGTGAATGCGGCGCCAAGTGCGAAGGCAAGTGCACCGTCGAAGCCTCGGCCAACTGTGAAGGCTCGTGCAGCGGCGAGTGCAAGGGCGAGTGCAGCGCCGAAATTTCTGGCAAATGTGACGGCGATTGCGCCGGCAAGTGCGACGGCAAGGACAGCAAGGGCAAGTGCGCGGGTACCTGCGAAGGCAAGTGCAAGGGCAAAGCCGAGGCGCAGTGCAGCGGCACCTGCAAAGGCTCTTGTTCGGCCAGCTGCGAGATGAAGGCGGCCGGCGAGTGCAAGGGCAGCTGCTCGGGCAAGTGCTCGGTGGAAATGAAGGCGCCCAAGTGCAGCGGCGAAGTCAAGCCGCCGGAGATGAGCGCGGAGTGCAAGGCGAACTGCAACGCCGAAGTCAACGGCAAGGCCGAGTGCAAGCCCGCAACTGTGTTCGTCAAGGTCGAAGGCGCTGCGGACGCCGAAGCCGCCATGAAGCTGAAGGCTGCTCTCACGAAGAACCTGCCCGGTCTGCTCAAGATCTCGATCGGCATGAAGGGCAAGCTCGAGAACGTCGTCGGCTCCGTCAAGGTTGCTGCCGAGGGCGCGAAGGCTGCTGTCACCAGCGGTGGCGCCGCGGCCCTCAAGGTCGGCGGTTGCTTCGCAGCCTCGCTCGAAGCCCAGGCCAAAGCCTCGGTGTCGATCAACGTGTCGGTCAAGGCCAGCGCTTCGGCGAGTGGCTCGGCTAGCGCGGGCTGAGTCGTAGCAGCAAGGCGTAGGGCAAGCGCTCTACCTCGATGCTCGGTGTTGGGCGCGATCATCAGATGATGATCGCGCCCTTCGCTTTTTGTGATCCTTTGAGTAGACGTCGCGGGCATCCGATCGCCTGGTCGGACTTCGACAAGTGAATTCGCGGGGTTGAGGCTCGTCCAACCGGGCGCAACCGCGAATGCAAACTT
>JAYUYU010000402.1:0-2167 GCA_043752365.1 Myxococcales bacterium
GCTCAACGGGGCGGAAGCAAAACTTCGTTCGACAGCCGCACTCGCAGTGGCTGCGAGTTGCGACGTTTCTTTTGCACCAGCCGTGTCGGCAGCTTCGACATCTTGGGCCTTCGAGATCGAAGTGGGAGCTTCCGCTCCGGCCCGCGACTTGGCAATTTGAGCCGCTTCGCTAGGCGAAAGTGAAGGTCCACTCTCGCGCTGGACAGGTGTGGCGCGCTGAGCTGCGGCAGCAGCGATGGGAGCCGTATTGCGTTCGCTGGCAGCAGCCGAAATATCAGCATTCGGCGAAGCTCCCGCACCGACCATGCCGATCGTCGCTCGACTCAGAGCGGCACTCGACGGACGAGCCGTGGGACTCGAATCGCTGGCGGCAACTTCCACCGCCGGACTCTCCAATTTCGAAGGAGAACCAGCAACTTGGGAAATTTCTTGCGTTCGGCGCGGTGCATCGGCCGGTGCGGAACTTGGCGTTAAGCTGGGTGCCGCTGCTGGCTGCGCGTTGCGAGCGAGCGACTTGCCGGTCGCAGGCGAAGCTTCCGCGCGAGGAAGATTCGTCGCGGCGGTATCGCTTGTAGAACGACTGGCAACTTGCGCTGCAGCACGCGGAACTTCTGTCGACTGCGGAGCGGGCGCACTGTTGGACGCGGTTTGCGCAGCAGCAGGACTTGTCGGAGCATCAACCGCCGTGCTGCTCGCCGTGGAGGTATCGACTCTCTGTCGCGTGGGATTCGGAGCATCGCTACTAGCCAATGAGGGTTGAGCTGGTGTCGATTCTTGTCTTCTGCCAGGTGCAGTGGAGGCGACTGTGGCAGTACTGTCGAGCGCGGGCTCGGCGGTTGCTGGTCTCACTTGCGGTCCGCCAGTTTGACTGCGCGCGACTGCGGTCGAGGCGGGGCTAGGCGAACGGGGTGTGCCCGTGGCGGCATTAGCCGTGCCGGCAGTTTCGGGTTGCGAGACGGGTGTCGATGCCACGTCGCTGGCTGCGGCTGCCCGACGAGGTGCATTCGAGGGGGCAGCATCCGGCGAAATACTCGGAGCATCGGAGCGGTTCGTGCTGCGTGCTACAGCAGGTGCGGGATTGGCAGACTGAACGGTGCCCGGGGTGGTGGTACTGGGGGCATCGTTGGCATTGCGAACTGGAACGACCGCTGCCGATTGCCGAGCGACATCGCCCACGGCAGGCTGAGGTGTAGCGGCAGGCGTGGCGTTGCTCGTCGCAGCCACACTGGCAGGCGTCTCCGCAGCAGCCGCGGCAACCGCTGTTTGAGGCGTCTGCCGGCTGGGGGTGGCTGTCGTTGAAGAAGCCACGGCTGGTTGCGCAGCATTCGGCTGGCTCCGTGCGGGAGCCGTCAGTTGCGCGGTATTCGTGGTGCGCGTGAGTCTTGGTTCGGCAGCGGGCTCGGTTGAAGTCGTGGGCGTGGTACTGGCCTTCGCGACTTGCGTGGCAGCAGGTGCCGGCGTTTGTTGAGCAGCGGCAGTTGTGGCCGCCGGACGCTCGGCCTGAGTCGCCTGGGCTTGCGCGACTTCCGCCGTGGCAGTCGCGCGTTGCGGTCGCGCAGTTGGCTGAGCCTCGGGGGCAATCGTCGGTACTTCGCTAGCTTGAGCCTTGGGTGTAATTGCACTGGCTACGGCGCGTGGAGCGATGGCCACTTTTTCAGTCATCGCCTCGATACGCTCCGCTGCCTGCGTCGTCTGACGGGCGACATCGCTTTGTCGCGGAGCTGGAGTGGCGTTTGGCGTCGGCTGCTTCGTGGCGACTTGATTCGGTACGATGGGCGCTTCGCTGGCAACCGAGGTCTCTACCCGCTGCTTGTTCGGAGAAGTCTGCCGAGCCGACGCGATTGTGGGCTGACGCTCGGTGGGTTGTTGACGTGGAGCATCGGCTTGCTTGACCGGAATAGCGACGTCTGGCGTGGGCTCGGTCGGTTGTTGAGCAGGTTGCGGTGCGGCTGCGACCATTCGCGCGTCGGCCGTGGCATTCGGCGCAGGGGCACGAGGTTGTTCCTGCTGTTGCGGTCGAGCGGCCACTTCGCGCGGCGCAGCGGCAGTGGGTGTTTCAGCCGGTTGGGCAACTTGCTTCGGGAGTGTCGCCGTCGAGGAAACCGCCGCCTGGGGGCGCGGCGTATCCGCCCGATTGGCAATCTTTATTTCTTGTTTCGCTTGTGGC
>JAYUYU010000403.1:0-2166 GCA_043752365.1 Myxococcales bacterium
AGGGGTCCTGTGCGCCGGGATGGCACAGGCGCAGGTGCTCGAGTTGACGCGAGCGCCGTTGAAAGGGGGCAACATTTCCGACCTTGCGTACGACCCGAATACCCCCGGTCTAGTGTACGCGGCCGTGGCGGGGCCGGGACTTTACGTTTCGAAAGATGGCGGCGTCACGTTCACGGAGCAAGCGCTGCCCGGCGCATTTCGCCACGAACCGCGCGTCGTGCTGCCTTCGCGCAGCGACCCAGGGCTGCTCTTGGTGTGTGAGCCGAGCCAGAACGGCGTGCTGCGCTCCGAAGACCGCGGCAAGACCTTCACGCGGGTGCTTACTACCAACGACCTCGGTTGCACGGCGCTCACCGAAGGCACCATGCCCGGCAGCTACTTCGCGGTGAGTTACACCGAAGACACGCTTATACTGCACACGAGCAAAGACAGCGGCAAGACTTGGACGCCGCAGCTGCTGAAGTGGTCGACGCCCCAGAGCGCGTTCGATCAGTCGCTGAAAGTGGCGGCGATTGTCCAAGTGCCGAGCGGCCGCCTGGTATTCGGCATTGCGGATTCTGCGCCGACGTTCAGCACGGGCACCAGCGGGCGGCTCGCTTACTCCGATGACGGTGTGACGTTGATCGACACCAAGAGCGCGACCAGCCAGGTCCCGACGTTGGCCAGTAATGGCACTCAGCTCTTGGCCTTCGGCGATGCGGTGGGCGATCCCGATCTGTGGTCGTCGCCCGACGGCGCGACCTGGACCAAAAATACGTTTGCTTTCGCCAGCCCAGACTACAGCCCTTACCTGGTGTTGAAATATGTGCCGTCGCGTGACGCTTTCCTGGCGCTCGGAAGTGAGCGGCTGCTGCAGAGCACTCGGGCCACCTACAAGTTCGACGGGGGTCAGCCGCTCTCCCGTTTCTTCGGGTTGTCATGGATGCGTAGCGTCGCGGCCGATCCCTTCGCCGCCTCGACTTGGCTGCTGGGTACGGAGGTGGCTGGCGAAGGCGTGTTCCGGCGTGATTCGGCGGACACCGAGTGGTCGTTGGCCAGCGGCATCGAGTCCGCCAACGTAGACGTCGCCTACCGCGACGCCAAATCCGGCTACGTGTACGCGGCCTCGCTGTTCGGCGGCCGCGTGTGGGCCGGACCGAGCGGCGCGAACTCGCTCGGGGTGGTGTGGCGCAGCCGCGACAAGCCGTACGCGGGCGCGGAGCTGACCGCGGTAGCCTACGATCATGCCAATCCCAAGCACCTGGTGATCGCGCTTCAGCGCGGCTCATCGTTGATGCCGAAGCTGGCCGAGCTGTGGGAAGTGGCCGACGTCACGGCAGTGCCTGTCCCGAAGCCCGGCGACTCCAACCAGACCTGGACCCAGGCTCCCGATCCGACCAAGCCGGTCGAGGCCCTGTCGATCAGCGCGCTCTTCGTCGACGGAGCGCTGCGGCTGGTCGGCTTTCAGCCGCGGGTGACCGGCCCGGATCCGGTGCCCTACCTTTATCGCAGCATGGACGGCGGCAAGAGCTACGCGCCGCTTTCTCTGCTAACCACGGGTGCGATTTGGTTCGTTGAGCAAGATCCGCACGACCCGCAGGTGTTTTACGTGGGTGCCGGGGCGGGTAGCGCCGTGGATCCCAAGACACAGGGGCTGTTCCGCTCGACGAATGGTGGCGACACGTGGACGCAGCTTGGGCCTCTGCCAAACGTGGGGGATTATCAACCGCACTACATCGCTTTCGATCCCGACGACGCCAAGCGCTTTTGGGTTGCGAGCACATCGCGCGTTTGGCAAACGTTCGATGCCGGCGCGGTGTTCACGGAGATCGACGTGCCGGGCTTCGAGCGCGCGGTCGGCCTCGCGTATTCCGCCGCGCAGAAGCGGCTGCTGCTCGCACAAGCCACCGGCGTGCTCGGGCGCGAGATCAGCGACACTGCGACCTGGACCCGTGCCGACAACTTGAGTGCGGCCCCGAACAGTTTGCTAGCGAACGGCGAAGGTGTGGCGACGGATGCCGGCCTGTTCGTTACCGCCGACATCTTCGGCATGCCTGGCGTGGGCATGGGCGGTGCACCGACGGCCGGCGGCGGTGCTGGCGGCCCCGGAACCAGCAAGGGCCCGACCTCGTCTGACGGCTCGAGCGGTTGCGGCTGCCGCGTGGGGTCCGACTCGCGGACAAGCCC
>JAYUYU010000404.1:0-13909 GCA_043752365.1 Myxococcales bacterium
CCACTTGCAGGCTGCCTGGAGCAGCGCCATCGCCGCGTCTAGGTCGCCGTCAGACGCCGAGTTGGGGTCGGTGGTGTTGTCGCAGCCGCTGGCCTTCCAGCCCATCAAACCGCCGCTGGAGCGCGATTTGTAATAAGCCCACAGCCCGTCGAACTCGGTGCGCTCAGCGTGAGCGACCGTGAGCAGCATGCCGTAGCCAATACCCTCGGACACTGTCTCGTCGTCGTTGAACGCGACACGGAAGCGGTTGCCGCTACAGGTCTTCATGTACTTGGCCTTCCAGGTCGTGTAGGCGGTCTTGGCGTGGCTGGGCAGCACCGTGGCGGGAAAAAAACCGCTGCCTTTGCCGGGGTTCGTCTCGCTGCTGCCGCTGCCGCCTTCG
Source organism: Myxococcales bacterium (assembly GCA_043752365.1). Classification (GTDB taxonomy): domain Bacteria; phylum Myxococcota_A; class Polyangia; order Polyangiales; family Polyangiaceae; genus PMG-095. Next base: position 383 of record JAYUYU010000404.1, read on the forward strand.
ACCGGCACGTTGGTGCCACCCGTGCCGGTATTGCTACTACCGGCCGCACTACCGCCTTGGCCTACACTACCAGCAACGCCGGTTGCGCCCGCGTTGGTGCCGCTGCCGGCCGTGCTGACACTGGTCGTGCCGCCCAGGCCCATCGACGTGGTGCCGGCGCCGGGTGACAGGCTGCCGCTACCCGCTTGCGGCGAGCCGTTGCCGCTGAAACCAGCTCCAGGACCGTCGGACGTGGTGCCGGGCTGGGCCGTGCCGTCCACCATGCAGCCTGCGAACAAGAGCGCCGCTGCGGCGGGTGCGAGCCATCCTTTGCGCATGCCGCGAGCTTAGCATCTCGATCCGGAACCGGTACCAGGTCGCTACCGAATCAGGGCGCGACGCCCAGCCAATTCACGGTTCGGGCAATCGCCTTGTCCCAATACGCCCAGTCATGCAGCCCGGCCCCTCTTCATAGAGGTGGTCGAAGCCCAGCGGCTCGAGGTGGTCGCGCAGCGAGCGGTTCTGGGCGAGCAAGAAATCTTCAGTGCCGCAGCATTGAAAGAGTCGTGGACGCGGCTTGCCGGATGCAGCGAGCGCGGTCGCGAGCTGAAACACGTCGTGCTCGGAGCCGCGCGCAGGACCGCTGCTGCCGAAAATGAGGTCGTAGTCGAGCGCGCGCGCTGCGGTGCACGTTGGGCATGACCACCGCCAAGCCCAGGGGCGCCACATAGCGTTCTAGTGAAGTCGCGCGCGTCCAGACCGTCTCGTCGTCCGACATGCCATGCAGCAACAGCAGCGTGGGATGGCCCTGAAACGTAGGGCGGCCCGCGCGGCTGACGCCGGTCTCACCCAGGCGTCGTTCGGTGGCTTCTGGCAGAATTACCCGCAGCGAGCTGCACATTCCGAGCGTTTCGGAGAAGAACTTGCAATCGATCAGGGCCATGGGCAAGGTTCCGCCGCTCGTGGAGCCGCGATGAAGGACTTTCTCAAGACAAACGATTTGAGTCGAGCGGATTTGAAGTATTTGCTAGCGCGCTCCGCCAAGTTCAAGGCCAAGCCACACGCTCGTCGCAGCGCCCTGGCCGGCGAAACAGTCTGTCTCTATTTCAACAAACCCTCTACGCGGACGCGCATTTCGTTCGAAACGGCGATCGCGCGCTTGGGCGGCACCCCCGTGACGCTGGGTCCTAGCGACCTTCAGCTGGGCCGCGGCGAGACGATTGAGGACACCGCGCGCGTTGCCAGCCGCTTCTCGCGCGCGTTCGTGATCCGCACCTTCAAAGACGAAGACGTCCAGCGGCTAGCGGCGGCGGCGAGCATTCCGGTCATCAACGCGCTGACGGACGGCCACCACCCGTGCCAAAGCGTGGCCGACCTGCTGACGTTGGCCGAGCACCGCGGCCCGCTCGACCGCTGCAAGGTGGCGTACGTCGGCGACGGGAACAACGTCGCCGTCAGCTTGATGCAAGCCGCCGCTCTAGCCGGGATGGACTTTGCGATCGCAGCGCCAGCCGGCTACCAAATCGCAGAAGCGCTGGTCGAGGAAGCGCGCTCCGTCGCGAAAAAGTCCGGCTCCGAGGTATTGCAGACGCTCGACCCCGAAGAAGCCGTCCGCGAAGCTGACGCGCTGTATGCCGACGTTTGGCTGTCGATGGGCGACTCGGACGACACCAAGGCGGCTCGCCACGCCGCGCTAAGTCCGTACCAAATCAACGCCCAGCTGATGAGCAAGGCCAAGTCAGATGCCTTGTTTCTGCACTGCCTGCCGGCCCACCGCGGCGAAGAAGTGACCGCCGAAGTCGCCGACGGCCCCCAGTCGGTGATCTTCGATCAGGCCGAGAATCGGCTGCATTCGGCCGTCGCCATCCTCTACTCGCTGATCGAAGGCAAACTAGAAGGCGCGCGTCGGGGTTGAGGCAACCGTCAGGCTTGGGTAAGACACGCCCGCCTTGCGTTGCCGCCTCGTCCTAGTCATTTTCTGCGCGACCTTGGCGCTCGCTCCGGCTTGCAAGCGCACGCCCGCTGGCGCCAGCACCGGAGCCGCTGCATCGGCCTCGGGCTCGCCCGCGCCAGGGGGGGGAGCCGTCGAGCCCGCGGTCGATCATGGCGAGCTCGATACGCAGGCGCCCAAAGACTCGCCGCAGATTGGCTCACTGGTCATCGCCGCGACTGTCTACAAGCTGCCTGATTTGGGCTCGCGCAAGCTCGGCTACATTCGTTTGGGCGGAACGGTCGCGCGCGACCCCGAACCCGTGGCGGGTCGCGGCTGCAAGGGCCAGTGGTACCGCGTCTACCCGATGGGCCACGTTTGCACGGACGAGGCCAGCATCGACCTGCAGGCGCCGCTGTTGCGCGCGGCGTCGCGTCGGCCGGATTTGAGCCGGCCCATGCCGTACAAGTACGGCTTCGTGCGCGCCACGTCGCCGCAGTATTTGCGCGCGCCCTCGCGCACTGAGCAGGAAAAAAGCGAATTCAAGTTGGCCGAGCACCTGGAGTGGTTCCAACAAAACCGCGGCGAGGTGCAGAAGGTGCTGCTGGGTGCCAACGACGTGCCGCTCGACCAGCGCGGCGTGGCGTTGCCTGGCGGCAAACCGCCGCCGGGTTTGCGGACCTCGACCGAGCTCAGCGAGAACGAGCTGTTCGGCGGTCAAACCGCCAACGATGCCTTGCCCTGGTGGCTGGAGGGCGGCCGCAAGATCGCCAACGTTTCGGGTTACGACGTGCCCGAGTACGCCGTGTTCGCGGACCGCGTCCGCCGCAAGACCGGCCTGTCGCTGGTCGGCGCGTTCAACACCGAGAGCGACGGCTTGTCCCGGCGCTTCGCGGTGTCGGTCGACATGCGCCTCATTCCGACGACCAAGCTCAAGCCCGACACGGGCTCGCCCTTTCACGGGCTTGCGCTGAGCGACAAGCTCACGCTACCGCTCGGCTGGGTCAATACCCGGGACGCGCGCACCTTCAAGCTCATCAAGGGCAAGGACGAAGCGCGGGCCGACGAGAGCCTGCCGTTTCGCGTCGTCATTCCACTCTCCGGCAAGGCTCGCATCAAGGCCGGTGAGCGCTACTACCAAACGCTGAAGGACAAGACGGTCTGGATTCGCGCCCGCGATCTGGCCGTGGCCGAGGCCCCCAGCAGCTTGCCCGCGCCGGCCGAGAAGGGCGAAAAATGGATCGATATTTCGCTCACGCAGCAGGCGCTCGTGCTCTACCAAGGGAAAAAGCCGGTGTTCGCCACGTTGGTGTCGGCGGGCCGCGACCGGCTGGGCGATCCGAAGACCACGCTCTCCACGCCGCGCGGCTCCTTTCGCCTGACGAGCAAGCACATTGCCGCCGCCATGGACTCGGAAGAGAACTCGAGCGTGTCCGGGGGCACGCGCGCTCACTCGTCCTCGGGCTCTGGCCAGAGCGGCGCGACGGTCGAGCGCCTCAAGGCTGCCGAAACCAAAGGCGAACGGCTCTCCGAAGACGACGCGCGCAGGCTTGCCAACATCAAGAAGGGCCGAGACCCCGAGTATGGCATCACGATGCGGCGCGGTGCCTCCGACTTCGAGCTGCGCGACGTACCCTGGATTCAGTATTTCGCGTCCGGCTACGCCCTACACGGCGCTTACTGGCACGACGTGTTCGGTACGGCGCGAAGCCATGGCTGCGTGAACCTCGCGCCCATCGATGCTCGCTACGTCTTCCTGTGGACGGACCCGCCGGTGCCTAGCGGCTGGCACGGCATCAACATCGGCAGTGACATGGGCGAGGGTACCGCCGTAGAAATCCGCGAATAAGTGCACTTTCGTCCTGAGAATGCTTAAATTGCTAGAGTGAGCGCGCCTCCCAGGTCAACTGCCCCCCTTGCCGAGGCCGGCGGCGCGTCCAAGCCCAGCCAGGCGCCGCAGGGACGGCGGCGGTGGGGGCCAGTTGTGGGCGCGCTGCTGGCGGTGGCTGGGTTGGGCGTGTTGCTGTCGGGGGCCCGCTCAAGCGCCGGTCGGAAGCCGCGGGTCGCGCCGGTGCTGAGCGCAGCGCCAGTGCTGAGCCCGGCGCCAGTGCTGAGCGCGGCGCCGCCGGCTTGTCCGGCCGAGATGGTGCTGGTGGAGGGCAGCTATTGCACCGACGTGCGCCAGGACTGCAACCGCTGGCTCGACGACGCAGCCCTGCCGTTTGCCCGCTGTGCCGAGTACTCGCAACTTTCGCGCTGCGTCGGCAAGCGTGTGCCGCTGCGCTTCTGCATCGATAAGCGCGAGTACACCCCGCCTGGCGAGAAGCTGCCGCTGAACCAAGCAAGCTACGACATCGCGAGCAAGACTTGCCGGAGTCTGGACAAACGCATTTGCACCGACAGCGAGTGGAACTTTGCCTGCGAAGGCGAGGACATGCTGCCGTACCCCTACGGCTACGCTCGTAAGCCCGTCTGCAATCAGGACCGCACGGATCTCTTCGAGAAGAACCCGCATATGCAGGTGCTGGCCGATCGGCGCGAACCGGCCGACGCGCGGCCCGAGTGCAAGAGCCCGTTCGGCGTCGAAAACATGACCGGCAACATGGACGAGCCAGTCGCGCGCGAAGGGTTCGAAAAGAACGAGCCGTTCCGCAATGCGCTCAAGGGCGGCTGGTGGATGCCGGCGCGCAATCGGTGTCGGCCGGCGACGACGGCCCACGACGACTACTTCAAGGACATTCAGATTGGGGTGCGGTGCTGTGATGCGGCGGAGGGGGACAAGGGGTCAGGGGTCGGGGGTCAGCCGGCTGAGGGGTCAGGGGTCAGGGTTCAGGGGTCAGCCGGCGGAGGGACCAGGGAAGAAGCGGGCGATGTTTTACGTTAAAGGCAAGACGGCAATTGCTTGATAATATACGGATTATTTAGAAATGTTCCAGCCCGCGAGTCGGCTAGCCGGTGTGGATTTGGGTTGACGGGGCGAGAGGATTTCTGAAGAGTCCGGGGCTTGCCGTTTGCCGTCCGGATTTCGGCCGCCTTGTCGCGGCAGGCGCTTTGGACGCGGAGCTGTCTGCTTTTGGCGGGAGGCTTCACGGCGCTGAGCAGTTGTCAGCAAGGCCAGAGCGCTGCGGGGTCGAGGGCTGAGCCGGCGGTCGCCGTCGCACCGGCCGCACCGGTCGCACCGGCCGCAGCGCCGCGCGATGGCCAGGTCGCCTTGGCGTCGCTGCGCGAGGCGCAAGCGGAGGCGCCGGTGGAGTCCTCGTGCGGCGAGAACATGGTGCTGGTCGAGGGCGACTACTGCCCCAAGGTCCAGCTCAACTGTAAAAGGTACCTGGATCCGAAGGGCCGCTACGAACAGTTCCGCTGCGCCGAGTACGGGCCCAGCGAATGCTTATCGAAGGAGCGCAAGCATCTGCGCTTCTGCATCGATCGCACCGAGTTCGCAGAACCGGGCGAGACCCTGCCCGCCAATCACAAGAGCTTCACCCACGGCGAGCAGGCGTGCGCCGCTGCAGGCAAGCGCATGTGCCGCGAGAGCGAATGGAACTTCGCCTGCGAAGGCGAAGAGATGCGACCGTACCCCTACGGCTTCGCACGCGACGCCAGCGCTTGCAACGCCGACCGCCTCGACGTGGTGAGCCCGGAAGGCAAGCTGCGAGACCTGCGCGCGCCTGGCGGCTCGTTCTCGCGCTGCAAGAGCCCATTCGGGGTGATGGACATGGCCGGCAACTTGGAAGAGTTCGTAGCCATGGACGTGAAGGGCCCGCCCGTTCCAGCCATGAAGGGCGCCTATTGGCAGCCCAGTCGCAACTTTTGTCGCGCCGCCCAAACGGCGCATGACCGCTACTATAACGGGACCGAAACCGGCTTCCGTTGCTGCAGCGAGTCGGCGGCCGCGAACTAGCGCCAGCTACCAGCGAAAGTGGACTAGTCCCAGCGGGAATACGTAACTATGTTACGTAAATGCGCGCTGTTCCCAAGTCCCTGCGAATGACGAACCAGGCTCGGCTGGTCGAGCAGCTCTTGCGCCGAGGCATCGCGACACGCGCCGAGCTTGCCAAGGCCGGCGGCATGAGCCAGCCCACCGCAGGCAAGATCATCGACGAACTGTCGTCAGCGGGTGTGGTCGAGGAGCTGACCGGCGTGAACGAGGTGACGCGAGCTCGCCCGTCCGTGGGGCGCCCGGGCAAGCAGCTGCGCTTGTCGCAGAGCCCGGCGCGGCTCGTGATCGTCGAGCTGGGCGTGGAGCGAACGCGCCTGTCGGCGGTGCCGGCGGCCTTGCCGGATGACGAGCGCTGGGACGTCGAGTTCAAGACGCCGGGCAGTGAAGCGACCTGGCGCCAACGCCTGCGCCAACACGCGGCCGCTCTTTCGATTCGTAAACCTTGGGGCGTGATGGTGAGCGTGCCCGGCTTGGTGGACGAGGTAAGCGGCAAGATCTTGCTGTGCCCCAACCTGCATTGGTGCGAGCGCGCCGACTTGGTGGCGGCATTTAACGAGGTCTTTCGGGCTCCGGTGCGGCTGATTCAAGAAAGTCGAGCTTTAGCGTTGGCGGAGGTCGGCACGCGCGCGAGCGCCAGCGATTTTTTGCTGGTGGACTTCGGCGACGGCGTCGGTGGATCCATCGTGATGGGGCAGCGGCCGTACGAGGGCAGCGTGCCCGCTACCGGCGAGATTGGGCACACACCGATCGCGGGCAACCTGCGGCAGTGTGGCTGTGGCAACCGAGGTTGTTTGGAGACGCTAATCGCCGAGCCTTGGCTGGTGCGAAGCCTTGCCGAACTGACCGGCGATCCGGAGGTCACGTTTGCTCAGGTTTGCCGCGCGGCGCTCGGGCCCGATTTGCCGCAGTTTTTGATGGACGCGCTCGACGCCACTGCGGGCTGCATCGCGGGAATTTTGAACGTGTGTGGTCTGAAACGTGTGGTGCTGTCCGGCCACATTCGTGAGCTCGGGCCGCGCGCCTCGGATCATTTGATCGCCGCGATTCGCCGTTCGGCCATGTGGAGCCGCTTCGACACCGTCGAGGTGGAGCTGGTTCAGCGGCGCCGGGCCCGCGGGCTCACGATCGCCGGCATTCAGCGCGTGATCATGCCGACCGACTGGGGTGACAGGTAAACGACAGGTAGAGCACCGACTGCCAGCGTCGCCGCGTGTCGGCGGCCGCAGTTGTCAGGCCGTAGCGGCGGCACCAGACTAGAGCCAATGCCCAAAGCCAAGGTCGCCTTGTTGGGAGCGTCAGGCTTCGCCGGCGCGGAGCTTTTGCGGAGGTTGCTGAGGCATCCGGCGGCCGAGGTGCTACGGGTGGTAGCCAAAGATCACGTTGGCGAGGGCGTGGCGGCCGCGCACCCGAATCTGGAGGGGGCCACCGCGTTGGTGTTCCAGGACTTGCCCGCGACCGAGGCGATCGCGGGCGCCGATGTGGTCGTGATGGGCTTGCCGGTGGGCGCGAGCTTGGAGGTGGTGGACGCGGCGGAGCAGACGGGCGCGCGCCTCATCGACATGTCGGGCGCGTTCCGCGTGCCAGACGCCACTGCGTTTCAGCGCTACTACGGCAGCCCGCATCCACGGCCCGAGCTGCTCGAACGCTTCGTGTACGGCCTGCCGGAGCTGAATCGCGAAAAGATCCGTGGCGCCCACTGGGTGGCGTCGCCAGGCTGCTTCGCTACGGCCATCGAGCTCGCGCTGTTGCCGTTGGCGGAAGCGGGGCTGCTTCAAGGCATGGTCGAGGTCGTCGGCATCACGGGCTCGAGCGGCGCCGGAGCCGTGGCCACCGCGACCACGCACCACCCGGTCAGGGCGAACAACTTACGCACCTACAAGCCGCTCGAACATCCGCACACGCCCGAAATCTTTGCCGCGCTTACAGCCGCCGGCGGAGGGCTGAGCGGCCTTTCATTCGTGCCTGTCTCGGCGCCGTTGACGCGCGGCATTTTCGCGACCGCTTTCGTGCGCGTGCCGGCGAGCCTGACGGAGGCCGAGCTCGGCGAGCTCTACGGTCGGCGCTACGCGAGCGAGCGCTTCGTGCGGGTGCCGCAGGGGCGCTTGCCCGAGGTGGTGGCGGTGAGCGGCTCACCATTCGCCGAGGTCGGCTTCACGCTCGGACAAGTCCAGGGCGACGAGCGCGTGCTGGCGGTATTCTCGGCGCTGGACAACCTGATCAAGGGCGGTGCCGGGCAGGCGATTCAGAACCTCAACCTGATGCTCGGCGTCGACGAAGCGACGACGCTCGACGACTTTGGCGCGTTTCCTTGAGCTTTAAGGCGAAAGCGCCAGCACCTTGCCGTCGCTCGGCAGCGTGAACTCGCGCGTCACGAGCGACGTTGCGTCACCGGTCGGAGGCAGCGCGTCGACGCGAATGCGCAGAGCGCGCGAGGGCGCCAGGCTGCTGGGACCGCTGAGGCTGAGGCGCTCCATCAGCTTCTGCGGCGACTCGGTGGGGCTGGTGCGAAATAGGTACAAGCCCAAGCCTTCTGCCGCCACGTCGGGTTCGTGCAAGGTCTTGTCCGCGCCGGCCCCGGCCAAGCGCACTTTTAGCTCGGGCGCGCCTGCCTCAGCCTGTACCAATACGATCGTAGTGGTCTCGGCTTGCGCTAGATCTGCCGCCAGGCGGCGGAGGCGTGTGGCTTCCTCGTCGGACGGCCGGCGCGCGCTGCTGGCGAGCGCGCTGTGCGCCAGAATGCGCCCCAATTGTCGCGCCAGCTCGCCGAAGTCAGCGTTGCCACCGCGACCGCCGGTACGCGCCACGCGGGTCAGCAAGCGCTCGGCAATGTCGAGCCGGCCAGCGCCAGCGTGGGCCAGCGCTGAGCGCAGGGTCGCGCGAGCGTCGTCGGGTACCAACTCTTCGAGGGTCGCGTAGGCCTCGGTGGCCTCGTCGAACCAGCCTTCGGCGCGCAGGCGATCGCCCAGTAGGCCGCGCACCCACGGATCTTTGGGCGCGCGCTCCGAGAGCTCACCGAACGTGCGTTGCGCTTCGAGGTCGGCGCCGGCGCGGTGCAGTGCCGAGGCCGCGTCCGCCAGCAGCAGCGCATCGGCGAACGGATCATTGCGCAGCTGCCGCGCCAGCTCCATGACTTCTGCAGGGCGGTTTAGCGCCTCGAGCAGCGCCAAGAGCCGGCGGCGCAGCCGCGAATCGTGCGGCGCCAGGTCCAGAAAACGGCGCACCACCGCCAAGCGGTCCTGATCGTTGGCCGCGGCCTTGTAGCGCTCTTCGAAAACGGTGCCGGGGTAGCGCTCACTGCCCAGCAGGGCGCGCCGCACCCTGGCCAATTCTTCGGGGGTTTTCACGCGACGCACAGCCTCCCGCCGCAGCAACAAGGCCGCGTCTGCCTCCCCCAGTAGCGCCAGACGCGCCGCCAGCTCAACGCGCAGACTGCCGTCCTCCTGGTGAACCAGCATCAGCTCGAGCAAGGCCCGCCGGTCGGTCCAGGTGCCAAGCTCGCACTGGCGCTTGGCTTGAACGTAGACGCTGGAGGGTTCGTTCTGCGTCAAGCGCGTCCACCACGCGCCACGGCGCAGCGGTAGCGGCAGCCGCGAGACGTCCGAGCAGCGGCGTGCGCCGAGCGATTGAGGCGCGGGTGGCAGCTGAAGGAGCCGCGAGACTTTAACGCGCCCCGCTGCACCGCTGGGAAAACGCAGGCCTTCAATCACCATTTTCACGCAGCGATCCAGCGCTTCGTCTTCGGCCGCAGGCGTGGCGCCTTTGACCACCACGTCGTGAGGCAAGCCATCGCCGTCGATCGTGAAAGCCACGTCGAGCGCCCCAGCCAACTCCGGGCGAAGCGCGGCGCGGGAGTCGCGGCAAGCGCGCACGGAGGGCGCCGCGGCATCCAAGATGCGTCCTGCGGCTTCCGCCAATGCGTCGCTCATCGACTCGGCGCTGGCGCTTTCAGCGTCGAAGGCGGTCAAAGTACCGGTTAAATCGCCGGCCGTGGCTAGCACGGGTCCGACCAGGCTGACCCCGTCGGACGACAGGTCGAGCACGCGCGTCTCGAAAGCTCGGGCCAAGTACTCGCCGGAGCCGCCAATGCGCAGCCCAGTCCAGGGCGTGACCAGGCCGGCTTTGAGCGCCACGTCGGTCGCGGCTTCGCGGCCTTTGCCGGAAAGCACGATTTCCTCGACTCGCTCGCTGGCCCAGCGGCGACGGATTTCTCCCGGATCCTCAGCGCGCAAGACATCGACGGCGCGTCGCTCTTCGTGGGCACCGCGCGCATCGCGGTAGCGAATGGTCACGAATTTCGGCGGCTCGCCGCGAATCCGGCCGACGGCGGTCAGGGTTTCGCCGGCAGGAATGGCGCGTGCGGTGCGCGGGTAGACCTGATCGACCTCGGCGCCCATATCCACTTCGACGGCTGCCAAGGCGGGGCGCAGCGCGTCGGACATTAAGTCGACGGCAATGCGGGCTGCGTCTTCGCTGTCGGCAATTTCGTAGAGCGGGCCCGTGCCGCGTGTTAGCGCTGACAGCATGCGGCGGTTGGCAAGGGGCCCGACCGCGATGGCTCCCAGCCGTGGCGCGCCCTGTTCGCGTCGTGACAAACGGGCTGTAATGGCGTCGGGGTTGGAGTCCCCGAGCGTCGCCCAGCCATCGCCAACGTAGACGACCATGCCTGCCGGCGCGTCTGCTGGTAGCAGGTCAGCCGCGGCTTCCAGCGCGCGCCCGAGGTCGCTCGCGCCGCCGGCCGACAGCTTGCCGAGGGCCGTCGAAATTTGCTGCCGACGCGCGGTGTCGACGGGGCCAAGCTCGGCGGGCCCCACCGGCCGCGAGCTTTGATCGGCCGCCAGCACGACCACGCGATCGCGGGCGCCCAGCCCCGCTAGCAGGGCTTCGACCAGCGCGCGCTCGGCGTCGAGCAAGGCTGGCTCGATGCTGCCGGAGGTGTCCATCACGATCGCGAGCGTGACGCCGTCTTTGACGTCGGCCGGCGGCAGTTCGGCGCGCAGCATCACGGCCGAGCCAGCGTCCGGATCTTCCCAAGTGGCGGGCGCCACGTACAGACGCGCGCGGTCTTGGTTGCGGCGCGTCTCGATGTCGACGACTAGATCTGCCGAGGGTCGGAAATCCGAGCGGTGCACGGTCACGATGCCGCCTTCGCTGCTCGCGCCGTAGCCGGCCGCTACCGCCGTGGGCGCCGAAGCGCGGGCGTCGATGCGAGCCACGAAATCGCCGATCAACGGGGCTTCACCGTCACCCACGAGCGGGTAGCGGTATTGCACCAGCAGATTTTCGCCCTGTTTACGCGGTGACAACCACTCCACATATTGAACCTCCACCTTCAGCTCTTCGCCCGAGGCAATGCCAGGCAGAGTGCCGCGCAACCAGCCGTCGCCTGCCCATTCCAGTACGCCGCCGGCCGAGGCCAGCTCCTGCCGCGCGCGCGCGGCCAACGCAATTTCCGCCGTCTGGCGCGAGCCAGCGCGCGTCAGCGCGAAGCCAGACACCAACGCGCCGGGCGGCAACGCGACGCGAAAGTCGCCGCTTACGCTGCTGCTGCCGGCGTTGAAGAACGTCGTCTCGCAGGTGGTGTGCGCAACTTCGCGGTCGATGCGCGCGTTCACGCTGTGCGAACGGATGGTCAACGGCGAGCCAGCGCTGCCGGCCTGCCCGGCGCCGCCTTCGACGCTGCCCCATAGCTCGGCCAGCGCGCGCCGAGGTGCGCCGCGCGCCGCCCAGGGCCGCGCCAAGCCGTGCGTCCAGTCATCGTACGCGCGCTCGGGCGCCACCTTCACGGCGCCTTCCACCAAGCGCGCGGTCTCGCCCGCGTCGACCTGCGCTTCCTTGCCGTCGGGGCCACGCACCGTCAGCTCACTATCGGCTGAAAAGACGCTCGTGCGCTCGCCCCGCCGCTCGAGCCCGGCGCTGCCGCCGCTCGAGAGCACCGTCATGCCGCCGAGCTCGATGACTGGATGGGCGCCGTTGGGGCTGGTGAGGTGGGCGCGGCCCTGCTCGAGCCGGAAACCGTTGGCGGTGATGACGAGCGAGGTGTTGCGGTCCAAGACGGCGCTGGTGCCGTCGTCCAGGCGCAGCCGGGCGCGCCCATCGGCGTCGGTGACGAGCTTGTCGCCAAGCGCGACGCGGCGCAGCCAATGCACGCTTTGCCCGTCCACGCTGACCCCTGCGTGCACAGGCTTTAAGTCAGCCAAGGTCGCGGAAAGCGCGCTACCCGGGCGGTGAACGGTACGCGCGAAGAGCACGAGTCCGCCGGCTAGCGCGAACAGCAACGCCACGATTGGCAGCGGACCTGCCGTGCGGAGCGCGCGTTCGAAGCGTTGCTCAGCCACCTTGCACCTCTTTTCCGGCTAGCGCGAAGCGCTGGGTGGGTGGAGCTCCCCGCGCGAATTTGATGCGTTTGCGCACGATTTTCTCCGATTTGCCCAGCTCGTCGAACACAATCGTCAGCTCTGCCGTGGCGCCCAGACGCGCTGCATGCGCGACGTCGCCCGGCTCGAGCCGCACTTCGATGAAGCTGTCTGGGCGTTCGGGCACCACCGCTTGCGCGACGCCAAGCGTGATGTCGCCGTCCGGGGCCGGCATGGGCGTGCCGAGCGCGTTGGTCCAAAGGCTTGGATGCAGCTCGGGGTGCGACCAGGTCAAGCTGACCCGTACGCCGCCCGGCTTGTCCGGATCGATGCGACTACCGGCCAACACGCGGCTGGCGCGCGCTGCCAGCGCCTCCAGCTCTTCGGCGTGCTTGCCGTCCGCGGCTGCCAGCCGCGCCCAGGCGAGGTGAGTCGCAGCCAGTGCGCGGGCTGTGACGGCTGCGCCGGAGGTGCCGTCAGGTGCGCCGGCAGCTCCGCCTTTTTCGGCCCATTTCAAGGCTTCTTCGAGCAAGCCCTGTCCTTCGGCGGCGCTGGCCTGCAACAGCAACACCTTGGCGTCGTCGGGCGTGAGCCGCGCCAGCGTTTCGTACTGCCGTGCCGCGTCGGCAAAGAAGCCGTGAGCAAGTAGCAAGTCGCCCAGGCGGCGGCGCGCGACAGGATCCTCAGGCGCAAATTCGACGATTTCACCGAACGCGCGCCGACCTTCCGCGAGCAAGCTGGCTTTCTCTGCTGCAGCTGCGCGCTCCGCCAGTCGCAGGTAAAGCTCGCCCACCGCGGTGCGCACGCTGGCGTCCGCGTCGGGACGCTCGCGCAGCTTGCGTGCCAGGTCACGGGCTTGCGACTGACCGCCTGCATCCTCGAAGGCGTTCAAGAGTTCGAGCGACAGCCCGAGGTCGTCGGGAAATTGAACCAACAGCGCGCCGAGCTTGCGGGCGCGCTCGTTCGGTTCCGGCGTACCGGCAATCAGCTTGGTCAAGAGCCCCAGGTCGACGGTCTTCAGGCCCAAAGCGCTATGCAGCTCGCGCATTTGCTCGGGCGTGCGAATGCGCGCCAAAAGGCCTCGGTACAGCACGTCGGCCGCTCCCAAATCGCGCGCCATCACCCGATACAAAGCCACCTTGCCAGAGACCCCCGCCATAGCGTCGAGCATCAAGCTCAGCAGCCGCGCCCGCTCACGGTGCGCGGGCGCTTCGCAAGCGCCCAGCGCGCTGCGATACACCCCAGCCACCGCTTCGGGGTTGCTCGCAACCTTCGACAAGCGTTCACGCCACAGGCCCACGCGCTCTTCGAACGGGGCAGACGCC
>JAYUYU010000405.1:0-2166 GCA_043752365.1 Myxococcales bacterium
CAGGCCCGCCCTTAGGCCGCACACCGGCCCCGGCCTGAGCATGGTGGCTCGGGCGCTCACCCCGGCGGGTTGGTCAGCATGGCGCGCCAGGCTGCCTCCCCGGGTGATGGTCACGGTCCCGCTTCAGCCACCGCGCGACCGAGCGGTGGCTCGGCTGCTGATGCGTGAGGCGCTCTGGCAACGGAGAGATCCGGAGCTGCCCTTGGCACCCTTGGAGCGACAGGTGGGCGACCTAACGATCGTCGCCAAGGCCGCGCCCCGGGCTCGTGACGGGCAGGCTGGGCGCTTCGCTCGCGAGGTAGCGACCGAAAGCTACGACTCCAACCCGTGGGGAGATCTCGAGAGCGGCGAGCCAGCCAGTCTCGGTGGAGCGCTGTATTCAGACGGGGTCGAGTTTCAGCGCGAGCCGCGAACAACGCGCCTTCATGCGAAGGCCGGCCTCACTTCATTTCGATCCCCGGGTTCCACCAGCGTGACGAAGCTGGAAGTGCTTTCGGTGGTTGAGGTCAACGACAACGGCGACACCATCGTCACCGAGATCGCTACGCAGCGCGTCCCCACCAACACTTGGGTCGGGTGTTTGTTGGAGCGCGCGCGCTACGCCAAGGTTCGCATTGAGGAACAGAGGGAGTATCGGAGCGGCAACTCGCCGACTGAGCCTTGGCCCTACCCAGGGGCACACCCGCTAACTTACTCGCCGCAGCTGTTTTTTCGCTGTTTGAGCGGCCGGGCGCACCCCGCTGACGTGCTCGAAGATGCGCGCGCGCTGGCCGAGTTTCGCGGCCTGGACACTGTTCCGTCGTGGGTTTCCGTGCAGGTTGTCCAGTTCCTGATCTCAGTGTGCGGCTTCGCAAGCGGCGGCGCGTACCAGAACAAGGACACGACACTTGCGAACAGCCTCGAGACCCAGAAGCGCTTTGCTCAATTCGTTCTGAACAAGATCGAGGCCGTTGCACTCGCCCAGAGTGCCGACAACAAGGGCACCGCCCACGCCAGGGTCTTCGACGTGCTGAGCATGGGGCATACACTCGCCGCGCAAGTCAGAGGCGAGGCGAACAGCGACGTCGAGGTGGCGCTCAAGACGCGCCTACTTCAGCTGAAGCTCAGCACCAAGGACCAGGCGAAGGCAGAGACCCGCGCCAATCTCGCGGCCGTCTACCAGGCGGCAATCGAAGCCCAGGCGGAGCCGGCACCGGTTGAGCCCGAATACATGCCACCGGCGGGACGCACCCAACCGAACAGGCGACGACGCGGCTGGTTCATTTGGGACCCGAACGAAGAAAATCGGAAGAAATCGACCGGTGGCGCTTACTGCTGGGAACTGCAGGGGTTTTGCGCATCGTGCGGCCTTCCAAACCCGCTCCGGACGCCCGAAAGTTGCTGTCGGTGCTCGCCGATCGTCAGGCCCGCCGGGACCACTATAGGTGAGCCCGGGACGCTGCTCCCTGGTTCTGTTTTTTTAGACCACCAACAAAAGACAGGTACCTAGATGGCCAGCGTCAAACGACCCAAAGGGCGCGTAGCTGCGTCTGATGTCCGTGTCGGACTGTCGCGAGCGGTAACCGAGACGTCTGACGCCGCCGTCGCCAAGGCGTGCGGCTTCAGCGTGCATACCCTGGCCCGCATCCTCGCCGGGCTCGAAGTCTACTCAACGAGTGAGTTTGCCGCGCGTGCCTTCCTTGATCGCCGCGCCGATCACCGCCCAGCCGCCTAGGCCCCTTCAGGAAAACCAAATGCGCAAGACGAACCCAATCTCGGGTGCGGCAGCGGAGCTACATCCGCAGCCCGGCAACGACAACAGCCCGATCGTGATGCTCACCACGGCGCAGCTGCGCGCGCTCGTCACCGACGCCGTGATCGACGCCCTGGCGGAGTTTCGCGCCGGCGAGCAGCCCGAGAAGGCCACGCTCGGCGGCTCCGAGCTTGCCAAGCGAATCGGCGTTAGCCGAACCAAGATCCACCACCTCCGTCACGCGGGAATGCCAGCGCTCAAGGTCGGCGACACCTACCGTTTTGAGCTAAAATCGTGCCTCGCGTGGCTGCGGGAGCGCGGCAATGTCGCCGGCTGAGCAGCGCGACGTAATTGCGCGTTGGTGCATGCTGACGGCGTGGCGCAGCTTCTTTTCGAAGCAGGGAGCGCCCAATTGACGCCCGCCAAGATTGCGG
>JAYUYU010000406.1:0-5773 GCA_043752365.1 Myxococcales bacterium
CAATGACGACACGAATCGGAACTGGGGGTCCTGCCACGGGGGTTTCGGCGACGCCGAGCGCAGCGCGGGTGACGGCGCCGCCCGGTCAGCCTTTCAAGGCCGTGATGAGCGGAGGCGCGAGCGCCATTCTAAGCGGTGCCGAGCAGGCCGTGACCCGCTTGCCCGGGGGTCCCATCTTGGCTGCCGCCCTGCGGCCGGGGGCCGGGGACGTGGGGCCGGCGCACACCAGCGCGGGGGCGGCGGTCATCGGAGGCGGGGTCGCCGGCGGGGGTGCATCGTCCACACCAGAAGGAGCGGCGGGGACGGCCGGCCTCGGTAGCGGAGCCCTGTCCGGCGGCGCCGAAGGCGGCGGCGTCGAGGCCGCGTTGAATCAAAGCGCCAACCAAAACCTGTACTTCATCGAAATTCAGGAGCGAATCAGCGCCGAGAGCCGCAGCTATTCGGCCATCTCGAACGTCCTGAAGGCACGCCACGACACCGTAAAAAACGCGATCGGCAACATCCGCTGATTCGGGATAGAGTTATGCCAAGGCGACCGGTCCCATGAGCATCGACGGCATCGGCAAACACGGCGGCGTTACTCCCGGAGCAGAGGTTCCGGGAGCCGCCCCGGCGCAAGGCTCGTTCGAGCTGGGCGGCCCCGACGCGGCCGCTCCGGTCGACGCCGCGGCGTCGGCCAGCGACGCCTTTCTGGCGCTCGAGCGCGGCGAAATCAGCGTCGATCAGTACCTCGACGCGCGGGTCGAAAGCGCTGTCGCCCCGCTGTTGCCGCGTTTATCGCCCGAGCAGCTCGAGTTCGTGCGGGCCGAGCTACGCTCTGCGTTGACGACCGACCCAGTGTTGGTCGAGCTGGTGCGAAAGACGACGAGCGGCGCCGTAACGCGCGAATGAGCTCGCCGTTGTTTCGCTGGGTGGTCACGGCGCCGCTACCGCTCGCGCAGCTGTTGCAAGAGCACGGCTTGGTCAGCGCGCTCGGCGACGGCCGCGTGTTCGTGGACGGCACGCGCGCGGCAGCCGGCGTGTCGGAGCTCCAAGTCGGTGCCTCGGTCGAGGTGTTCGCACCGCGGCCCAGCTCAGCCATCACCCTGCTCAGCGAAGCCGAGGAAGTGTTCGCCGTGCATAAACCGGCGGCGCTGCCGACTGAGCCGGCTCATAGCGGCGCCGATTGCGTGCTGGGTCAGCTCGCCAAGCTGATGCGCGTCGAGCTGGACGGTTTGTTCGCGGTGTCGCGCTTGGACGTGGGGGTGAGCGGCGTGCTGCTGGTGACGCTCGGTCCGCGCAGCCGTGACCGGCTGTTGGCCGAGCGCGCCGCGGGCCGCTTGCGCCGCCGCTACGTGGCGCTCGCTGCTGGCGTGCCAGAGCCCGTCGAGGGCGATTGGCGGGAGGCCGTTGGTGGCAAGGGGCAAGGGCGACGCACGGTCGACGGCCGCGACGCTCGAAGCGCGCACACGCACTACCGCGTCGTCGCGACCGCCAGGCCAACGACGCGTGAAAGCTCCGGTACGGCGCTACTGGCACTCTCGCCTATCACGGGGCGCACTCATCAATTGCGCGTGCATGCCGCGGCGCACGCTGCCCCCCTGCTGGGCGACCGCAAGTACGGCGGGCCGCCGCGCATGACCGCGGCGGATGGCTCGGTCGTGGCTTTCTCGCAGATCTTGCTGCACGCCGCCTGGGTCGAATGGGGAGCCGGCAGTCAGCGCACGCGCGTGGCCTCGGAGCCCGTCGCGGCGCTGGTCGACGGTTGGGCCGCTTTGGCTGGTGATCGTGCCGCTCTCCAACGCGCGCTCGACTGACCCGCAGGCGAGGGCTACGGTGCGCCGCGCTCCCGTGTCTCGCCACTCAATCCTCAATCCTCAATCCTCAATCCTTAGCTCGCTGGGCGTCGGACTTGCGCCGCTTTTGATCGCCTCGGCCTGCACGGCCGCGCGCTATTCGACCGAACCGGGCGCGCCCACGCTGGTCTTGCCCGCGCACTTTGCGGAGGGCAAGGGCGAGCCGAGGTCGGCGAGCGGAACACCTTTGCCGTCGACCGCGCCACGCGCTTCGACGTCTGCTGCGGGGCCTCCGGTCACGCCCGTGCTCACCCCCAGCACAGCGCCCGATCCAAGCGCGCTGCGCATGGCCGAGCAGGTCGAGTACGAGCTGGAGTTGAATGACGGCAAGGTGCGGGTCGTTTCGGTGAAGGCTCTCAAGTTGCCGTCGCCCATCGTCACGCCGCGAAGGCTTGGTCGTTATGCCATCGAGCTACGCATCGGCCCCGAGCTGATCGAGCGCGTGCGCTTCGACTTTCCCGGTACGGCAGCCGACGAGCCGCAAGTTGCCTCGAAGAAGGCGTTGTATGCGCCGCTCACCCTCGGCGAGCGCGCCATCGCGCGGGTCAAGCTGCAGTTGCCCCAAAGCCCGCGCGTGCGCCAAGCCGTGCTGGTCGACCGCGCGGCGAACACTGCCTCGGCACTGGACTGGCCGTTGCCCGCCGTGCCGAAAGCTCCGTCAGCGCGATCGGGTGCTGACAGTGTGAAGTCTCCGTCGGCGCGATCCGGCACTGACAGTGTGAAATCTCCGTCGGCCGCGCCGGCCGCTCAACCCTGACCGCGCGCCAGCTCGGCTTCGAGCTCACGCACGCGAGCTTCGGCCGACTCGCGCGCTTGCGTTTCGAGGCGTCGTGCCTCTGCCTCTGCCTCTGCCCGCGTTGGAAAGAGAGCGGCGCCGGCCGCGTCACGGCTCAGGCGTAGCGTTGGGCCGAGCTTTGGATCGACGACCTCGAGCCAATAGCCAGGCAGCACATTGCTGGCAGCCGAGCCAGACAGCTCCCGCTCCACCAAGTCGCCTTCAAGCCAGTCCCAAACGCGGAGCCTGGGCGCGCTGCTCTCGGGATCGAAAGCGACGAGCTCACGCACGCCGAGCCGAGCGTATTTTTGGAGCTTGCTGCTCCAGGTTTCGCGGTCGCCTTCGTCGGACCGGCTCAAGATCTCGACGGCTAGCTCTGGGGCGCCCCACTCCCAAACCTTCCACGTCCTGAAGTTGGTGTCGGGCGAGCCGAGCCGAACGAACGCGTCGGGAGCAAGGCACGCCCGTGGGTCGGTGGGGTCCCAGTACACGAACTGGTCGCAGCCAATCTGCGCCTCTTTGGCGAAGGCCCAGCTCAGCAGCTGATAAAGCAGCGTGCGCAGCTCGAGATGCAGCTTGGTTTCAGGCATCTCCGCGGACTCCGGAAAGCGCACCGGCTGGGGAGCCCGCAAGTAGCGAAAACGGCCGATTGTGACTGATGTCTCTGCGTCCGTCCGACGTGGTTGTTCGTCGCCGCCCGACATAGCCATAACTTACACCTCCCATGCTGCAGGGACCAGTCGGGCGCGGACCGCAACGAGTTGCGTAGGGATTTCGGTTGGGGTGCCGGGTCCGAGACGAGCGCGGCGGCAACGCCGCTACGGGCCCAGCTGGGCCAGACCGGCCTACCCCGAAAGACCGTACGGCGCGGTCGCACGTCAATGTTGGTGATTCCGAGCGGTACTCATGCAAATCTCGCGGGTCTCATGAAGTGCGACGCTTGCGGTCATGCCAACATCGATGGAGCGCGCTTCTGCGCCAACTGCGGCGGGCTGATGCCGGTAGAGCCCGAGGCGGGGCAGGACTCGATGGTTGGCCAGCTCATCGGCGGGCGTTACCGGGTCACCGGTGTGCTCGGCGAAGGCGGCATGGGCATCGTGTACGTGGGCGAGCAACAAATGGGCTCGACGGTGCGCAAGGTCGCGATCAAGACCTTGCACCAGCACCTGTCCAAGGACCCGTCGGTGCTGGCGCGCTTTCATCGCGAGTGCGGCACGGTCGCGCAGCTCGAGCACCCCAACACCATCAAGTTTTACGACTTCGGCGCGACCGCCGACGGCAAGCTGTACATCGCCATGGAGTTCGTGGCCGGCAAAGCGCTGGCCGACGCCGTGCAACAGGGACCGATGTCGCCCGATCGCGTGATCAAAATCATGCGCCAGGTCTGCGGCGCGCTCGATGAAGCGCACATGCAGGGCGTCATCCATCGCGACTTGAAGCCCGACAACATCGTGCTGACCGATCGCGCGGGGGAGATCGACTTCGTGAAGGTGCTCGATTTCGGCATCGCTGCCCGCACCGAGTCCGCGGACGCCGCCAAAGAAGCCAAGCTGACCCAGCAGGGCATGGTCCTAGGCACCCCGCCGTACATGAGCCCCGAACAATTCACGGGCAAAGCGCTGGATGCACGCAGCGACATCTACTCGCTGGCTGTGATGTCCTACGAGATGCTCACCAGCAAACTGCCGTTCGAAGCCGACACACCGTGGCAGTGGGCGACGCAGCACATGACTGCGCAGCCGATTCCGTTCGAGGTCTCGGCGCCCGCCAAGCACCTGCCCGACGGCATGCGCAAGGCCATCCTCCGAGGCTTGTCGAAGGAGCGTGAGCAGCGCCCCTCGACGGCGCGCGAGTTCTTCACCGAATTGTCGGATGGCGGTCGCATGACCGTCGAAGCCAACCCGGCCGAGACCGCCGCCGCAGCCCGCACCGGCACCGCCGCGATGGACGCTGCACCGGCGTTTGCGGCTGGGGCCGCGCAAGCCGCGCCCTACTCACCGTCGCTTGCTCATCCGGCTCCGACGCCGATGGCCCATGCGGCCGCCGCAGCAGTTCCGCCCGCGCCTACCCGCGGTGGCGGCGCTGGCGGTGGCGGCAAAGGGCTAATCTTCGGGCTGGTCGGGGTCGCAGCCGTATTGCTCGGCGCGATCCTCATCTTGGTGGTGCGCAGCAGTAAGCCGGAAAACGACGACCTGCCGCCCCTCGCGATCAACACGACGCCCCCGGCGGCTGCCACTCAGGCGCCCGTCGAGTTCAAGCCGCTCGACACCCCGCCGCCAGAGGTGCCCCCGGCCACCGGCGCCTCGGGTGGCTCCGCTACAGCGACGGACACGAGCAAGCCGGTCACCACGGGTAAACCGACGGGCACCACCGCCACGCCTCCGCCCAAGGGCGACCCTTGCGACGCCTGCATCGCCTCCGCTTCGAGCGGCAACGCCGCCGGGGTGAACGCGTCCATGGGGCGCTGCACTGACGCGGGCAAGCAGGCCCAGTGCAAGGCAACCTTGGGGCGGACAGCGGCCGGGCCGGTGAAGCAGGCGGCCCTGAACGGCCAGTGCGACCGCGCCAAGGCCCTGATTGCGGCGGCCGACGCCGCTGGTGTGAAGGGTACGGCCCGCGCGCTAGCCGGTTCGAGCTGCAAGTAACTGCTCGGAGTTACGCTGGAAAGCGGAATTCTGCTGTCGCTGCAAAACAGAGTGCTGGCCGTTCGCTTGACTGACCCGGGGAGCTGTTCTTAACTCCAGCCTTCAACTCGGACATGGCCACCTGCCGTCCACCAGTTATCGAAGAAGTCAGCCGAAATGCTCGGCTTCTAGCGTTGTGCGCAGAGGGGAGTTCTGCCGCCAAGACGCGTTCCTTCGTGAAGGTGATATCCCCAGCATGACTAGCCGTATGACCTGGCCCGACCTCTGTCGCTCGGAGCGTTACAAGGGCCTGTGGGTAGCGATCGACAACTGTCGCTACGACTCCTCCACCCGCCAGCCCGTCGAAGGCGACGTGGTCGACTCCGACGAGGAGCTTTCCGAGCTGTGCGCGCGCATGCGCGAAGCCGGCCGCTCGTCGTGCACTATCGTGTACTGCGAAAGTGCAGTCTATGTGTCGGAGCCCGCGAGCTCCAGCCGCCCGACTGCTGACCGCCGCGCCGTCTCCTGATCGAGACATA
>JAYUYU010000407.1:0-13888 GCA_043752365.1 Myxococcales bacterium
GGCCACGCACGAGCAGCGTTTGTAGCTGGCACGTGTTCAGGGCAGAGTCGTAAATACGGAATTCTTGGAACCCGCCGTCGTAGGCTGGGTACGCTGCCCCGGCCGTCGAGCGTCGCACCGATGATGGTGCCATCTGCGCCCGAGACACTGTCGAGCGCCACCGCGCCTGTGCCATCGAAGCTGTAGCGATGGATCAAGCTCTCGGCGATGGGCGCGTCACCATCGACGCAGTTGTCGTCTGTGCTCATGCCAGGTGCGCCCGCCGTTTCCGCGCCGCCGGCGTCGCTCGTGCCACCCACGTCGGTGCTGCCGCCGTTTCCGGCTACGTTGAACGTGCCCCCAGTGGCGTCCGCACCCGTGCCGCCAGTCGCGGCGCTGGCGCCGCCGCCCGCGGTTTGAACGAAGATTTCCCCAATGAATAAGTCTTGCTTGCTGCCGCAATCAACCAGCAACAGGGGCAAGAGCAGTGGGGGCAGGGAGGCCAAACGCATCAGCAGTCCGGATTTTAGCAAAACACCTCGGCAGCTGCTGTTCATGTCCGCCTATCGACCATTTTGCCAGTAAAACGCCCCGGCTTTGTTGTTGCTAAAAACGCAATACACACCACCGACAATATCAATGGGCGCAATGGCGGTCAGGCCGTAGGCTTGTGGCCTCGCGACGCAACAGCGCGTTGCTGAAGCACTGGGAAAAGCACCTATGGCACGCAACAACTACTTCAACTCCCTGACGATGGCGCAGAAGCTCGACCAACTCGGTCGCTGCCGGTTCATGGCTCGCGACGAGTTCAAGACCGGGTCCGAGAAGCTCAAGGGCAAGAAGATCGTGATCGTGGGCTGTGGCGCGCAGGGCCTGAACCAGGGCTTGAACATGCGCGACTCCGGCTGTGACATCAGCTACGCCCTGCGCGACAGCGCCATCAGCGAGAAGCGCGAGAGCTGGAAAAAGGCTACCGACAACGGTTTCAAGGTCGGCAGCTACCAAGAGCTGATCCCGAGCGCAGATTTGGTGCTGAACCTCACGCCGGACAAGCAGCACTCGTCCGTGGTGACGGCGGTCATGCCGCTGATGAAGAAGGGCGCGACGCTCGCCTACTCGCACGGCTTCAACATCGTCGAAGAAGGCATGAAAATCCGTGAAGACCTGACGGTCGTCATGGTGGCGCCCAAGTGCCCTGGCACCGAGGTGCGCGAAGAGTACAAGCGCGGCTTCGGCGTGCCGACGCTGATCGCCGTTCATCCCGAGAACGACCCGAAGGGCGAGGGCTTGGAGCTGGCCAAGGCCTACGCATCGGCCACCGGCGGCGACCGTGCGGGCGTGCTGGAAAGCTCGTTCGTGGCCGAGGTGAAGAGCGACTTGATGGGTGAGCAGACGATTTTGTGCGGCATGCTGCAGACCGGCTCCATCTTGTGCTTCGATAAGATGGTCGAGAAGGGCATCGACCGCGGCTATGCCTCGAAGCTCGTGCAATTCGGCTGGGAAACCGTCACCGAAGCGCTGAAGCACGGCGGCATTACCGGCATGCTGGACCGCCTCGACAACCCCTCGAAGCTGAAGGCCAACGAGCTGGCCGCCGAGCTGAAGGACCTGATGCGGTCGCTGTACATCAAGCATCAGGACGACATCATCACCGGCCACTTCTCGTCCACCATGATGGCCGACTGGGACAACAACGACAAAAACTTGCTCGGCTGGCGCGCCGCAACCGCCGACACGGCCTTCGAGCAAACGCCCGCCGGCAGCGTCGAGATCAGCGAGCAAGAGTACTTCGACAATGGCCTGCTGATGATCGCGATGGTCAAGGCCGGCGTGGAGCTCGCGTTCGAGGCCATGACGGCCGTGGGCATGAAGGCCGAGAGCGCCTATTACGAGTCGCTGCACGAGGTGCCGCTGATCGCCAACCTGATCAGCCGTAAGAAGCTGTACGAGATGAACAAGGTTATCTCCGACACCGCCGAGTACGGCTGCTACCTGTTCAGCCACGCTTGCGTGCCGCTGCTGAAGAGCTTCATGGCCAAGCAGGACAGCAACGTGATCGGCAAGAAGTTCAACACCGGCTCGAACGGCGTGGACAATCAGCGCCTGCTGGCCGTCAACGCCAGCATTCAGTCTCACCCGGTCGAAGTGGTGGGCCGTGAGCTGCGCGGCTACATGGTAGCCATGAAGACGATTTCGGTCGGCGGCTGAGCCGCGCCTGATGTAGCGGCGACGGCCCTCGTGCCCTTTGGGGTTCGGGGGCCGATTGCTTTTCGGGGCGCGCCATCTAGTTGCAGAGCTTGTCGCAGGCGTGACGGTGGTTTACCGGTGGGTATGTCCAGCAGCGCCACCTTCCGAGTTCAGCGCCTAGTTCGCGGCGACACCGCGCTGATGCACGCAATGCTCGGCATGTTCGGCGAAGCGTTCGAGGACGCGGATGCCTACGGTAGGAAGCGCCCCAGCCCGGCCTACTTCGACAAGCTTCTGGCCGGCGAAACCTTCATCGCGCTCGTCGCGCTGCAGGGTGACGACGTGGTAGGCGGGCTCGCCGCGTACGACCTGCAAAAATTCGAGCAAGAGCGCAGCGAACTCTACATTTACGACCTGGCCGTCGCCGCTTCCCACCGCCGCCAGGGCATCGCCACCACCCTCATCGAAGAGCTGCGCATTATCGGCAAAACCCGCGGCGCCTACGTGATCTTCGTTCAGGCAGACCTGGCGGATCCGCCCGCCATCGCCCTTTATACGAAGCTCGGTACGCGCGAAGACGTCCTTCATTTCGATATTGCGGTTCGAGATTGAACGCCAACGGCTGTACGCGCGTGCCTTAACTGGAAATGCAGCGAACCATGCTACCGCCCGCCATGCTCTCCTTCCAGCGACTCACTTCCAAAAGCTTTCTCCGTTCAAGACTGATGTCGCTCGTCGCGCTCGGCGGCGTCCTCGCCGTGGCGTGCTCCTCTGACGAGAGCGCGCCGGGCAACTCGACGGGCAGCGCGGGCGCCGCGACCACGGCCGGTAGTGCGTCGAGCGCGGGCGCTGGCGGGACTGCGGGCGCGGGGAGCGCTGCGGTGGCCGGCAGCACGGCAGCGGCTGGCGCCGGCCAAGCCGGCACAACGGCGGGAGCCGGTGGCAGCAGTGGCGCGGTACGCGCTTGACGTGGAAACGGTGCCAGGCCTCAGCGCCACTTCGACCCTCGCGCAAGCCGCGACAGCCGTCAAACAGCACCTGGTAGCCGGCAACCAAGGCGTCTCGCTCACCGGAACGCAGATTCAAACGCCGTGAGTTTTGGGCACGGGTGAAGGTTCAGTCGGGGGGGGGGCGTGTCACTCACGCCGGGCGCAGGGGGGTATGTGCCAAGCCGCGACGCATGCGCAGCGTGCGGAATACCGCGATGTGCCAGATGATCGCCACCATCACGCAAGTTCCGATCCATACGAATGGGAACTGCGCTGTGAAGGTGTTGAGACGCGCCGGATCGTCGCCAAAAGCACGTATCATTGGGGTCGACGCTGCCGCAATGCCACCTATCGTGAGCATCAATACGAAGCCAAGGGCGCTCCAGAGGACTGCGA
Source organism: Myxococcales bacterium (assembly GCA_043752365.1). Taxonomy (GTDB): domain Bacteria; phylum Myxococcota_A; class Polyangia; order Polyangiales; family Polyangiaceae; genus PMG-095. Next base: position 3,552 of record JAYUYU010000407.1, read on the forward strand.
AGGCTCGTGACGGCCAGCGCCGCAGCGCGATACTCACCGGAATTGCGGAGACGCCGGTCAAAATATCGAAATTCCAGCCTGCGTAGGTCATCTGCACCGGGACCAGACCCTCACTGTGGCCGAGATGCAAAGTCAGCTCGAGCGGCAAGCGAAAGGCTTGTCCTAGAACCAGCATCCACAGAGGCAGCGCTCGTGCGAGCACTTCCCCGACCGGAGAGAAGCCGAGGGCGGTGCCGCCCAGCACCACTACCGCCATCAAAAGTGCTAGCGGAGGCGGGCGCGCCTCGAAGTTGGATAGCGCTCCAGAGATGGCGAGGGCGCCCGTTGCCAGCATCCAAAGGACCATTACGAAAGCGACAGCGCTGGGGCGTGGCGCTGCGATGTCTGCGGTCTGGTGAGCATACGCGTAGCCCCCCAGGAAGACGACCGCCACCAGGATCGCCACCACGCCCATGCTAATTGCAGCCATCGCTGTCAACCCTACTTGGAGCCGTCGGCTCAACCAAGCAAATCGCTGCCGATCGCGCGTCGGCCAGGCTGTCGTAGTCGATGTCGCCGGTTGAAACGACGGCACCCATCCTTCGCTAACACCGGCGTGGCGCTTAGCGCGGAGCAGCTAGAGCGCCGATCAGCCGGCTTTCCTAGCAACGACACAGACTAACTCTTTGGGCTGGTGAACGACGCGAATGTCGCAGAAGCCACCGGCGAGGAGCATCGACTCGACCTCGTTCGCGGAATAGAAGCGGTAGACGTCGTCCCGGAAGCGAGCCGGTAACGTTGCAGTATCCGGACGAAACGCCAGCACGACTTGGCCACCAGGACGCAGCGCTTCGGCGAGCTGGACGACGACCCGCTCAGGAGCCTTCCAGAAATAGATGCTGTGAACCGAGAAGGCTCGGTCGAGCGTGCTGGGCCGAAGGCCGAGCGCGCTGCCTTCGATGAGACGCACGGAAACCCTGCCGCCGGCTATCTGTCGACGGTTCTCTCGGCCCGCCGCACTGACCATGGTTTCAGAAACGTCCAGGCCGAGAACATGACCACCCGCTGCCCTCTTGGACGCTTCACGCAACGCCCAACCGGGCCCGCAGCCGATCTCCAGTACCTGATCCATTGCGCCTATCTGTAGGAGGTCCAGCGCGGCGGTGTTTACGCTCTTGTGTTCGTGTGTCCAAATCAGCGCTAGCAAGCGACCGAAGAGGCTGCGCGGATTGGCGGCTTGCTGATTGATGTAGTGCGCTAGGCGGCGCCGCCACGGTGCTCGAACCGGACAGCCCGTGCGAAGCGCGGAGCGTACGCCTGCAACGTACGTCAGCGTGGCGCCGAGGATGGTCGTCCCGAAACCGACCGACAGCTCGTTCAGCCCTCGAATGCAGCTACTGGGAATGACAAACCCATAGCCGACCACGACGGTCGGAAGCAGGAAGCTCAGCAGAGGCACGTAGTGGCGGACGTTGGACATTGCGATCATTCCTTGCGCAAGCCGTGAAGGATTAGGTCGACGACGGTGGCTTGCACGTCCGTTTCGGCGACCGCTTGAGGTGACGGGTCCCAGTGCCGATGCACGGCCCAAAACGCGACATTTTCCAGCACGAAACGCGCGGCAACATGAATGCTTGGCGGCCGCCTCAGCAGCCCGGCGGCGACGCGCTGTTCAAGATACTGAACGAGGGCGGCGTGTTGCCCCCAGCGTCCCTGCCCGAACCAAACCGCAGCAAGCTCGGGTTGGTCCTGAGCGCAGCGATCGACGAGCTTGATGCCGCGGCGATTGCGGCTCATTCGAAGATAGAGATCTCGTACGATGGCTTCGAGCTCCGCAGCTGCATCGATCGCAGGCGTCCGACCGAGGGCTGCTAGTAGCTCCAGATCGGCTACCTCTTTCATCAGGCGAGCTTGAACACTTGCCACCGTCGACCCCGACTTCGGTGCTCTCAAGGGCAATGCAGATGGTTCGGGTAGGGGCTCGTGGCCGTCAGCGCAGCGGACGGCGGCATCAAAGAGCGCGGCCTTGCTCTCTACGTAGACATAGAGCGTGCCCTTGGCCACACCGAGAGCGCGCGCGACGTCGTCCATCTGCGTTCGTCGATAGCCCTCCGCAATAAAGACGTCCGTCGCTGCATCGAGCAGCTGCCCGACACGGGCGGCTGGTATGGGCCGTGACAAGGTCCTACTATAAACGACTGACTAAGTCGGTCAAGCAAAAATAATGACTAAATGTGCTCCAGGGGAGTTGTGATGTTCTGCAAATCAATATAGTTGTTGAGTATGCTCGCCGGCCCTTCGCACCGCGTCTTTAAGGATCGGCTCTACGAGCAACTTGCTCGTGTTGGCAAGGCGCTGGCCAACCCCCATCGCCTCGAGCTGTTGGAGCTACTGGCGCAAGGGGAGCGCAGCGTCGATTCCCTTGCGGGCGAGACGGGCATGTCAATCGCCAGCGCGTCGCAGCACCTGCAGGCGCTGCGCGAAGGAGGGCTCGTCGAGAGCCGCAAGCAAGGACTCTTCAGGCACTACCGACTGAGCGATCCTGTCGTGTTCGAGCTGTCGATGGCGCTCCGGACCGTGGCCGAGCGACGGCTGGCAGAGCTTGAGCGTGTCGTCCGCGATCACTTTGGAGATCGGTCCGACCCGGAGCCTGTCGGCATGCAAGAGCTCGTCGAACGCGCACGCTCGGGCAAGGTCCTGGTCATCGATACGCGGCCCGCCGGCGAGTACGCCGCCGGTCACATCGCCGGTGCCATTTCAGTGCCGATCGATGAGCTGCAAGAACGCCTCAAGCAGCTGCCGAAGGGCAAGGAGTACGTTGCATATTGCAGGGGCCCGTATTGTGCCTATGCGGATCGCGCGGTCGAGGTGCTGCGAGCAAACGGCCGGCAGGCACATCGCCTTGCTGGTGGATTTCCAGAATGGAAAGCCTCGGGTTTTCCCATCGAAACCGGCAATTGAGAGGCAGGAGAGCCGATGATATTCAAGCCCTACTACTATTTCGAGACGGGCTGCGCCGCCTACCTCCTAGGCTGCGGTTCGCTCGGCAAATGTGCGGTCGTTGACGCACATGTAGAGGATGTCGCCGCTTACGCGGCATTTGCTGCAGCCAAAGGCATGCGCATCACCCACGTCATCGACACGCACGTGCACGCCGATCATTGCTCCGGTGGGCCAATGCTCGCAGCCAAGGTGGGCGCGGCGTATTGCCTTCACGAGTCTGCCGATGTCGCCCTGCCGTTCGAGCCGCTAAACGACGCGCAGGAAATCGAGCTCGGCAACACGCGGCTGAAGGTGCTCCACACGCCGGGTCACACCCCCGAGAGCATCTGCCTCGTCGTGACCGATCTGCGGCGTGGCACCGACCCATGGTTCGTGCTGACGGGCGATACGCTCTTCGTGGGCGCTGTTGGGCGTCCGGATCTGCCAGGGCGCGCGCGAGAGAATGCGGCCGAACTCCATGAGAGCATCCACAACAAGCTTTTGACGCTGCGGGATGAGATCGAGGTGTTTCCAGGCCACTTTGCCGGGTCGGCGTGCGGCGCTGGCATGAGCGGCAAGCCATCGAGCACGATTGCCTTCGAAAGGCGCTGGAATCCGCTGCTTTCGCGTTCGAAAGACGAATTTATCGACGCACTGTTGGACGTGCCGCCGAAGCCCCCGGAGATGGAGCTAATCCTGCTTCAGAACCAAGGTCGCGAGCGACTTCCGTGAGTGACGTCCGGCTTGGCCTTCGCGAAAACCTCGGCCAGTTCTCGCTGTTAGTTCTGATCAACGCGTTCGTCGGCGCGATGGTCGGGATGGAGCGAACGTTGTTGTCGCCGATAGCGGAGCAGGAGTTTCAGCTTGCTGCCAAGACGGCGGTGCTGTCTTTCATCGTGGTCTTCGGCCTCACGAAAGCGCTCACCAACTACCTGGCTGGGCGCTTCTCCGATCGATTCGGACGCAAGCAGGTGCTCGTAGCCGGCTGGCTGGTTGCCGCGCCGGTTCCGTTTCTTCTCATGTGGGCGCCGTCGTGGCCCTGGATGCTCGTTGCCAACGCCTTTCTGGGCGTGAGCCAAGGGCTCACCTGGTCGACGACGGTCATCATGAAGATCGACTTGGCTGGTGCGAAGAATCGCGGGCTGGCCATGGGTCTCAATGAATTCGCGGGATACCTGGCAGTCGCGGGGAGCGCACTGGCTACCGGGCTCATCGCCGCTCGCTATGGCCTGCGCCCGCAGCCTTTCTATCTTGGCGTCGGCTTCGTGGTGCTGGGCTTCGCCCTTTCGGTGCTCGTCGTTCGCGAGACCAAGCAGCACGTCGCCATCGAAGCCAAGCTCCATGGCGCTCCGCTCAGCGCCGTACCAACGCCGCGGCAGATCTTCTGGCGCACGACTCTGCTGGACCGGAACCTTTCGAGCGTCACCCAGGCAGGCTTGGTCAATAATTTGAACGACGGAATGGCTTGGGGTATTTTTCCGCTATTCTTTGCCGCGGCACAGCTCGACTTGGGCCGAATTGGCACTCTCGCTGCCATCTACCCGGCGACCTGGGGCTTGGCGCAACTATTCACCGGTGCGTTGTCCGATCGCGTTGGGCGCAAGTGGCTCATCGCTGTTGGAATGTGGGTGCAGGCGGTGGGCATTGGCGTCGTGGCGGTGGCCGGTGCCTTCGCCGGTTTCGCGGCTGGCGCCGTCCTCCTTGGCCTCGGTACGGCGATGGTTTACCCGACGCTCCTTGCCGCCATCGCTGACGTCGCGCACCCGTCGTGGCGGGCGTCATCGGTCGGCGTGTACCGGCTTTGGCGTGATCTGGGCTACGCCATCGGCGCCGTGCTTGCGGGTATCGTGGCCGACCTATTCGGTTTGCGCGCAGCCATGTGGCTGGTAGCTGGGATTACGTTCGCGTCAGGCGTCGTCATCGCCTTAAGAATGAGTGAGACCTTGCGAAGCCCGCGTGACTGAGCTGCTGCCGGCCGAGTGGAAGGCACGGCTCCCGGTGACTCCTTTGTTACATGGGTGGGTTAGGGGCAACCCGCTCTGGATTCTCACGGGTCGCCGAGCAAGTGTGCCCGGACGCGACCACCAATGAAGTCCCACGGCTCGGCGCGTTTCGACGAGCACTGGCTCTCTAATCAGGACAGACAACATGGAACGATTTTTCTGGATTTGTCTCGCTGGCGCAGCTGGCACCGGTGTGCGCTACCTTGTCGGGGTCTGGGCGGGTGAGCGGTTTGGTTCTTCGTTCCCCTACGGCACCCTAGTCGTCAACGTCGCTGGCTGCTTTCTTGTCTCGCTGGTCATGCAGTTGGCGCTCAACATCTCCACGTTTCCGCCGAATTTACGTTTTGCCCTCACCACTGGGTTCACGGGCGGGCTCACGACTTACTCCAGCCTCAACTACGAGACGACGCTACTCGCTCGCAACGGAGCCTGGGCCGTCGCCTCACTGAACTTCGGTATCACCACCCTTGCTTGCTTGGCGGCAGGCCTCTTAGGTCTACTGCTGGCGCAGCGGTTGGTCGCCCCGTAACAGCCGCGGGTCGCCAGCCCGGCCTCTGGTGCAAGACACGCTTCGATGCACGAGTTATGCGTGCTGGAGCGGAACTCGAGGCGCGCCGCAGGCGAGATTGGCGGGCACGGCGACGTCCATCAGCTTCGGGTCAGGCAGGTTCAGGTTGCCCATCAGTGCCACGTACGCTTGCTTCGACCTTACTTGGAGCCGCGGGTTGTGCGCGCGTTCTTCACCAATGGTGCTGAGGCCAAAACCCTTGTAGTCATGCGCGGGGTAGACCAACGTGTCGTCGGGTAGCGTGAGCAACTTGCCAAAAAGGCTCTCGTATTGTTGCGACGCATCGCCGTTCTGAAAATCCGTGCGACCCGTGCCGCGAATGAGCAGCGTGTCACCGGTGAACACGCGGTCCTGCATGACGAAGCTATATGAGTCATCGGTGTGCCCGGGCGTGTAGACCGCGCGCAGCTCGAGGCCATCAAGTTTTAGAAGCTCCCCTTCACGCACCTTTCGCGAGACACATTGGGCGCGGCTTTGCTCGCCCATGATGGTCAAGCAATCCGTGCGCTTTCGCAGCTCTCCCAGACCGGTGACGTGGTCGGCATGCACGTGGGTATCGACGGCAACCACCAGGCGGACGTCGAGCTCGGACATCAGGCTGAGGTATTGGTCGACCTGCTCTCGCACCGGGTCGATCAGCAAGGCTTCGGCGCCGGGACGCGCCGCGAGCAAGTAGGTAAAGGTGCTGGACTCCCGGTGGAACAGTTGGCGAAACAGCATAAGTAAACTCCTACGAAGCCGTTCCGGTCGCTCGATGGCCGGCGGTTCGAGGTAAGAGCGCCGCCAGCAAAAAAGGATTCGTCGGCCGAACCCTTTTTGCCAAAGGCGACTCCAACGGGCGTCCTCACGCTGTCGAGTGGGGCTGGAGCGCCGGTGTTGCTTTTCATCTCATCCCTACTCGCGTTGTTCGCTGGCGCTGCTCTCGGCATCGTAGGAGGCGGAGGCTCTATCCTCTTGCTCCCAATTCTCATCTACGTCTTGGGGCAAGAGCCCGCGGCCGCAATTCCATTGTCACTATTCGTCGTCGGCGCGACCAGCGCCGCAGCCCTCATCCCTCACGCTCGCTCCGGCAACGTGGAATGGCGTCGAGGCGCGCTGTTTGGCGCTAGCGGCATGCTGGGCGCGTACCTCGGGGGCCGGCTCAGCGGCGCTTTGCCGCCTTGGCTACTGTTGTCAGCGTTTGCCCTGCTGATGCTCGGCACTGCGGCGTCCATGCTGCTCGGTCGAAGCTCGGCGGGACGGCCAGCGGACGCGCGAATTGCGCGCGCCTTGCTACAAGGCGCTTCGGTCGGCGTTGTTTCGGGCCTGCTGGGCGCTGGTGGCGGCTTTCTCGTTGTCCCTACGCTCGTTCTTTTCGGCGGGCTGACCATGCGTCGGGCCGTCGGCACGTCGCTGCTGGTCATCGCGATGCAATCGGCCGCTGGTCTCGCGGCGCACTTGCACCAGGCGACGCTCGACTGGAAACTGGCAGCTTGGATCGTTCCGGCCGCAATCATCGGTAGTTGGCTAGGTGCCCGTTGGTCGCTTCGGCTGCCACAAGTCAAGCTTCGGCGCTGGTTCGGCTGGCTCGTGCTCGTGCTGGGCACCTTCGTTTTGGTGCAGCAGCTCCCCTTGGCCGTGCTGCGCCATGCTCTGCTTTCCCCCGTCGCACCACTTGCGGGCGGATTGCTGATTGGCTCGGCTGCAGCGCTCCTGTGGCTAGTTCAGGGCAGGGTCGCTGGCATCAGCGGAATTGCTGGTGGCCTGCTCAGCGCACGTCGGGGAGATCGCTCGTGGCGTTGGCTATTCGTGCTCGGCCTCGTCGTCGGCGGTGCCTTGATGGCCCGCCTCGCTCCGGGCGCGTTTGGCGCATCTCCTGTCTCGATTGAGCTGGTAACCCTTTCCGGCCTTCTCGTCGGCATCGGCACGACGCTCGCCAATGGCTGCACTAGTGGCCACGGTGTCTGCGGCCTCAGCCGCCTGTCGTCGCGGTCTATCGCGGCCACTGTCTCGTTCATGGGCGCTGGCGTGCTGGCGGCCTACTTTGCCCAACATGTCTTTGGAGGTAACGGATGAGCCGCGCTGCAACTGCCTTCGTCTCTGGACTACTGTTCGCGATCGGCCTGGCAGTTTCTGGAATGACTCGCCCTGCCAAGGTCATCGGGTTTCTGGACTTAGCTGGCCCGTGGGACCCGTCTTTAGCGTTGGTGATGGCCGGCGCGATAGCCGTGTATGCGACGGCCTACCGGTTCAGTCGCAAAATGCCGAAACCCATCAACGCCAGCTCTTTCGAACTACCGGCGCGCGGCACGGTGAACGGGAAGCTGATCGCCGGCTCCGTGGTCTTCGGCGCAGGGTGGGGGGTGGCCGGCTTTTGCCCGGGACCGGCGGTCGTGTCTGCGGCGAGCGGTGCAACGCAGGCCGTCGCCTTTTGCGTCGCGATGGCTGTTGGTTTCTGGGCTACAAGAGCGATTGATGGAAGAGTCCAGCGCCCAGCTAATCGAGCTAGCGCGCTCGGGTGATCGTCGAGCACTCGAGCTCCTGCTGGAACGGCATCAAGCGCAAATCTACCGCTTCGGCATCAAAATGTGCCGAGATCCAGAAGACGCGAAGGACGTGTTGCAGGACACGTTGATCGCGATGGCCCGTGGTGTGCGAACGTTTCGCGGCACGTCATCCCTGTCGACGTGGCTCTATAGTATCGCTCGCAGCTTCTGCATCAAACGCCGCAAGAAGACCAATGAAGAGGTGTCAAGCTCGGAGGCCCTCGCGGAATCACCGTCCTCCACCACGGCAATGGGGCTCGGTCGTCCCCCCGTCGTTACGCCGGAGGACGCGCTAGCCAAGAGCGAGATCGAGCACGCGCTGCGAAGCGCGATAGCCAGCCTCGAGCCAGCGGCGCGTGAAGTACTCGTACTACGTGACATGGAGGGTCTCTCCGCTGTCGAGGTGGCGACCGTGCTCAACATCAGCGTTCAGGCCGTCAAAAGCCGTCTGCATCGAGCGCGCTTGTCCGTGCGCAAAGAAGTAGCACCATTTCTGGGCGTTTCCGGCGGCGGCGGGGCTGGCTGTCCGGACGTCGCTAGCCTGTTCTCCCAATACCTTGAAGATGAGATCGCTGCGGACGTGTGTGAACGCATGCAGCGGCACGTGGAAGTATGCGACCACTGTCGCAGCCACTGCGACGCGCTGAAGCAGACACTTCAGCTGTGTCGTACAGAAGCGCAGGCCGTAGACGTGCCCGCTGACGTGCAGCGCTCGGTGCGTGTCGCACTGCAGGACTTTCTTCGCGAAGTGAGCTAGCGCGCTGCTCGAGCGCCCCTGCCAGCGCAGTCGGAAGACTCAAACGCCGTATGTCGCGAGCTCATTGCGGCACCGTAGCCGCTTCGCTCGGGTTGACGTTGCCGAAGCGCGCGAAGAGGGGCGGGAGCACGAGCAGGTTGAGGAGCGTCGAGCTAATGAGGCCGCCGAGGATGACTGCCGCCATGGGGGCTTGGATCTCGTTGCCGGGCTCGCCGGCGGCCATCACGATCGGGATGAGCGCGAGCGCGGCGGTAAGCGCCGTCATCAAGATTGGAATGAGACGGTCGAGGCTGCCTTGCATGACTGCGTCGCGGAGCGGCAGGCGATCGACGGTCAGCAGGTGGTGATAGTGCGTGAGAAGCATGATGCCGTTGCGCGTCGCGATGCCGAACAACGTGATGAAGCCAACCAGGGAGGCAATGCTCATGACTCCGCCGCCTAGCCCGACCGCGGCGGCGCCGCCGATGAGCGCCAGCGGCAAGTTGAGCATGACCAGCGCGGCGTCGCGCAGCGAGCGAAAGGCAATGAACAACAGCGCCGCCATCCCCACGATGGCGAGCACTGACAGCCCCAAGATGGTTCGGCTCGCCGCAGCTTCGCTTTCGAACTCGCCGGCGAGCTCGAGGTGATAGCCAGCTGGCAGCTTGACCGCGTCTGTCAGCTTGGATCGTACCTCTTGCGCGGCGCCCCGCAGGTCACGGCCGACGACGTTGGCCGTGACGACGATGCGGCGCTCCACGTTTTCCCTGTTGATCAGGTTTGGTCCCGTGGTCTTCTCGACCTCAGCGACCGCGCCGAGCTCGGCAAAGCGCTGACCATTGACGTCGATAGGCGTGGTGCGAAGCAGCTCGAAGTCGCTGCGGTAGACGTCTGGGAGTTTGGCGACGACGTCGTAGACTCGCTCGTCCTCCCACCAGGTGGCGATTTTCTGGCCCACGAAGGCCATCTCGACGAAGCGCGCCAGCTCGCCCGGTCGAACGCCGAAGGCCGACAGCTCGGTCGGCTTCGGCCGCACGATCAGCTGCGGGATGTCGGTTTGTTGCTCGACCGCCAGGTCGACGAGGCCCGAGATGCCTTTCATGGTGGCCTCGCTCTGTTTGGCGAGCGTTCGCAGGCGGTCCAGGTCAGGCCCGTAGACCTTGACCGCCAGGTTCGCGCGCACGCCGCTCACCAAATGCTCGATGCGATGGCTGATGGGTTGACCGACCGCCACCGACAAGCCCGGAATCGAAGCGGCCTTCGCCCGAATGTCCTTCAAAACGGCTTCGCGGTCTCGACCCTCGAGGTTGAGGCCGACCTCGAGCTCCGAGAAGTTCACATCCATGGCGTGCTCGTCGCGTTCGGCGCGACCGGTGCTGCGGATGACCGACGTGACGGCTGGATGGTGCACGAGCACGTTCTCCAGCCGACTGACTATTTGGTCGGAGGTCTTGAGCGACGTTCCCGGGGCGGTGGCGGCCGCGATGTTGAGTGAGCCCTCGTTGAACTCCGGCAGGAAGGAGCGACCGAACGAGGCGATCCAG
>JAYUYU010000408.1:0-2162 GCA_043752365.1 Myxococcales bacterium
TTGGATTTTGCGCTCTGAAAGCTGAAGCCGGATTTGTAATGGACCCAGCCGCCACCTCCTCAATCGAAGTCTCGAACACCCAAGTCTTGCTTGCCCTGACCGGGCCGCAGTCCAACCTGCTGATCGAGGTGGCCCGGCAAAGCGGAGCTGACGTCAGCTTGCGAGGCAACACCATCCTGGTCGCGGGCGACCCCGAGGACGTCAAGCTGGCCGAGCGTTTCCTGCGCGACGCCGCCGAGCTAGTTGGCAAGGGCTTCGAGATTGGACCGAACGACGTCGCAAGCTCTTTGCGAGGGCTGCGCGCCGACCCGGCTCGCTCGCTGGTCGAGTTGCTCGACGAGACCATCATCGTCACGGCGCGCAAGCGCCCCATCTTGCCGAAGAGCCACGCCCAGCGTCAGTACGTCGAGGCCATTCGCACCCACGACTTGATCTTCGGCATCGGCCCAGCTGGTACCGGCAAGACCTACTTGGCGATGGCCATGGCCGCGTCGTGGCTGATGCAGAAGAAGGTGAAGCGCATCATCATGGCGCGCCCCGCGGTCGAAGCCGGCGAGAAGCTAGGCTTTCTACCCGGTGACTTGGCCGACAAGGTGAACCCCTATTTACGCCCGCTGTACGACGCGTTGCACGAAATGCTCGAGTTCGAAAAGGTCGAGCAGCTGCGCGAACGCGGCCAAATCGAAGTCGCGCCGCTGGCCTTCATGCGCGGCCGCACGCTCAACGACTCCTTCGTCATTTTGGACGAAGCCCAAAACGCCACCAGCGAGCAAATGCGCATGTTCCTGACGCGCCTGGGCTTCGGCTCCAAATGCGTCGTCACCGGTGACGTCACCCAAACCGACCTGCCACACGGGGCGCGCAGCGGCCTGCGCGAAGCCCGCGAGCTGTTGTCCGGCACTGAGGGCATCGCCTTCTGCAGCTTCACCGACCAAGACGTCGTCCGGCACCCTTTGGTGCAAAAAATCATCGTCGCCTACGAAAAGCGCGACCGCGAAAGCGACGAACGCAAGGCGGCCAAGGCAGCAGCCGCTGCGCTCGAAAAAGCCTGAGCCCCGCCCGGCGCTAACGCGAAACGTCGTCCACGGGCGGAGGTCGCACCGAGAACGCCGCGTCAGTCTCGCGAAATAGGCTGGCGAGCGAGCGCACGAACGCGGCCAAAATCGGACTCTGATCGAGCTCGCGATTGAGCGAGTCCCCGGTGATGACCTTCAGCGTGACGTCGTCGACGGCCACGATGGAAGCGGTGCGCAGCCCGCCGGCCAAGACTGCGGTCTCGCCGAACACGTCGCCCGGCCCCAGCCGCCGAATCAACTTGCGCTGACCGTGAATTTTCTTCCACACGTCACAACGGCCGCTTTGAATGATGTAAGCGGTGCTGCCCGGCTCACCTTCGCCCACGATGGTTTCGCCGGCGCTTGCCGTCAGAGTGTCGAACCAGCCGCCACCCCTCAGAAACTGCTCCAAATCGACGCGCAGCTCGGCCACGCTTTGATAACGCTGGTCGCGCACGGGCGACAGTGCCTTGCCGGCAATCCGGCACAGCTCCGGCGGCAAGCGCGTCCACAGCTGGCGCGGGGCGAAGCTCAAAACCGCTTGCCCCCGTGCGGCTTGCAACACGGCCTTGGCGTCGTTCGGCGGCGTGCCCGTCAAAATTTCGTAGAGTACCCCGCCCAAACCGAAGACATCCGTCCGCGCGTCGATCTGGCCGGCGTTGCCCAACAATTGCTCCGGCGCCATGTAGGCCACCGTGCCTCCGCAACCTTCGCGCGGCTCGGCCGTCAGCGCCACGCCCCAGTCCATTAGGTACACCTGCCCGTGCTCGCCCACCATGATGTTGTCGGGCTTCACGTCGCAGTGCACGACCCCGCGACTGTGCGCGAACGCCAACGCGTCGCACACCCGCAAAACAATCTGCACGAAGCGCTGCAGCAGCTCCGCGGCCTCTACAGTCGTTGCGGGCTGGGACGCAGCAGCAAGTACCTGCGCGAGGCTATTTCCCTGCACCAACCGCATCACGATCAACGGCTCGGCCGCGCTCTCGTCCAGGTCGTAAATCGGCACCACGTTGGGATGCTCGAGCTGCCCGGTAATGCGCGCTTCCTCGATGAATTTGAGCACGGCACGCTCGTCGTCGCGGTACTCCAAGTGCAACGACTTGA
>JAYUYU010000409.1:0-5764 GCA_043752365.1 Myxococcales bacterium
CCAGCTACGTACTTCAAGAGGCTGTTCGGGACCGGCGCAGCGCCGAACCCGGGCCCTGGTCCAACCCCTACCCCCACGCCCGACAGCGCTGCCCGCGAAGCTCGCTACCGCAAGAGCGTCTTGGACTACGTCGCCAGCGACATCGGTTCGCTCAAAGGTTTGCTGGGTGCCGAGGACAAGCAGCGCTTGGGTTCACATCTGCAGGTCATTCGCGACTTGGAAAACGAGCTCACTTTCATGAACCCTGGTGGCTCGGGCACGGGCTCCGTGAACGCTGGCGTCGCTTGCCGGCAAGCGCCGAGCGCGGCCGACGCAGCCGCTGCTGACAGCGGCGAAAACCGCGTCAAAATGATGGTGAAGCTCACGGCGCTGGCCTTGCAATGCGATATCACGCGCGTAGCCACCCTGCAGTACGGCTGGCCCTTTGGCAACGCCACGTTTCCCTGGATCGGCGTCAACGCTGGTGATCACGATCTTTCTCACGGCAGCGACGATGGCTACTTGCCTTGCGTCAAGTACAAGGTCCAGACGTTCGCCGCGCTGGTGCAAATGCTCCAAGACACGGTGGACGGCGCCGGGACTTTGCTCGACAACTCGCTCGTCATGGCTACTAGCGACGTGGGACTGGGCAGCCACAACACACAGGAGCATGGCGTGCTCTTGGCTGGCACGGCGGGCGGGCAAATCAAGACCGGCATGCATCAAACGTTTTCCTCCGGCACCCCAATCAACAGCTTGATGCTCAGCGTGCTTCAGCTGCTCAAGATCCCCGGCGTGACGACGTTTGGCGTCGACGGTAGCCAGCCGCTCCAGCTGGCCTGACGCGGGGGGGCGAGGGGGACGCCTGGAATTCCGCCCTGCTGCGCACATCCTGCTACCCGAGAAACCGCTTCCCAAGGCGCCGGTTGGGGCGCTTGAGGGAATAGTCCCGCGCCTTGGTCTCACGCTCGGCTAACCTCAATGGCTGGTCATGGTTGGAAGTGTTCAGGCGACGGGAGCGTCGGCATTGGCCGGAGTGCTGCTGGCCCTAGGCACCATCTCTTGCCAGTTTCCCGGCTACTACGTCGGCGCGGACAGCAGCGATAAGGGCGGGGTGAGCGCAGGCGGAGTGGCCACAATAGCAGGCGGCGGCGGCTCAGCAGGAACCGCGGGCGCTGCCGGGATGGCGACGGGCGGCGTTGCTGGTCAGGGCGACAACTTTCCAGAGCCGGTGGGCATGACGCTCGGAGCAGAAACTGGCAAAGCTTTCTTTGGGGCAAGCGCGGGCGGCGCGGCCGGCGACGCCTTCGCCGACGCATGCCCCGTCAATCAGGTTTTGGTGGGGCTGGAGGGCACGACTGGCAACCCCAAGGACGTCGTCCACAGTGTTAGCGGTAGATGCGGGGAGGTCAGCGTCGAGAAGAGAGCGGACGGCGGCGGCTACGACGTGCACATCAACCCGAACGTCCTGTTGCCCGAGCGGGGCGAGCCCACGCCTACCGTGCAGGTCGCGAACTGCCCGACCGATCAAGCTATGACGGGCTTCAGTGGACGGGCTGGATCCGTGATTGATGCGATTCAAATCCGTTGCGCATCCTTCCGCATAGTCGGCTCAGCGTCGAGCTTCGAGCTACTCGTGTACGGGGAAGGCAGCGCCGGTTGGATTGGCGGCCTCGGAGGCCCTACTTTCGACGTCACCGAGTGCCCACCCAATGAGCTGGCCTTCGGACAATACGTGCGCGTGGGCGGCCTGCCGTCGGGTTTCGGCGTCTTGTGCGCCGTCCCATCGCTAGCTTTGGAGTAGCAGCTCACCGATACTGCTGCAGCGAAGTTGAAGCGCTAGCTAGCGCTTTGCGAAGTTGCGTCTCGCCAACGCGGTCATTTATTCCGGTTGCGCGGCTTGTGTTCGCGGTCGGCGGGCTCCGCGCGCGTTCGCCCGGCAGGTGCATTGCCCCCCGCGCGTTGGGCGGCAGGAGTCGCCCCCGCGGCAGGCGTACGGTTAGAATAACTCAGCAAAGTCATGATCACGCCGAAGAGGCCGAATCCGACGGAGATGCCCAGTCCAATGAACCAACGCCGATTGTCACGCCGGTCCAGCGCCGAGAGCCTTTGGTCACCGCTGTCGTTCATGGGTTCAGTCGTTCGGGAATGCCGCCCCCCCGCGCGTCGCCCGGAATCGTCCGGTGCACCGCGCAGGGAGGCGCTTCGACGAGCCTATTTTTTGGAGTCGTCCGCAGACTTCTCGGCCTTGTCCGCGCTCTTGTCCGAAGCGGCCGCGCTGTCTTCGGCCTTGTCGGCGGCGTCCTCGGCGCGATCGGTGTTCTCCTTGGTGGCGTCTTCGGCCTTCTCTGCGCGCTCCTCAGCGACAGCAGCCTCCGGCTCTTGAGCGGGGGGCGAGCTTCCACCGCAGGCGGCGAGAGCGGAGACGAGAGCAAAGAAGACAACGCCACTGATTTTTGACATCATTTGATGACCCATTTCGTTCGGATAAGCGCGAGCGTTCGAGTGAACGGCCCGGAAGCGTTCTTTGGAACGCCCACGAGCCAACTAACCCGGGAGTCGGCGGAAGGCACCCTATTTCCGGTGGGGCAAAACAGCCCACTGTCATCCATGCGCACAACCAGGCGATGTGAGCGGGAGCATTAGCCAGCGAGTGATGCGGCTTCGGCCCCTCAACTCGCGAGCGTTTGACGTTCAGGTGCAGCGCAGCGTGAGCAGCTCGGCGGGACGGGAGGCGTCGTCGGGATCGGTAATGGCGAGCCACTCGTCGTCGGTCCCGCCGGCCAGAAGCCCTTCGACTTTGTCGCAGAGCGGTGAGCCGTCCTCGGCCTGGATCAGCGCGTAGCGCGGATCTTCGTCGAGCACGCCCAGGCTGGTTCCGAGCACTTGGCCATCGGCGACGGCATCGACCGAGGCTTCTGCCGCCGCTACGTAGTAGCGCTTGCCGTGGCGGAGAGCGACGTCGGTCAAGGTGAGCCGGACTGAGCTTATCTCGCCCAGCCGATACTGCTGCAGCCTACCCAAAGTGGGGACCGGGCCTCCACCGTCGAGATAGCGTTCGAGTCCCGCGGCGTCGAGCTCGACGCTGCCATCGAAGCCGTCGTCGCCGCCGAGCGCCGTCGCGTTGCCGCGCGAATAGAGCACGAGGCGCGTGCCGTCGAGCAACGCGCCCTCGATGTTCAGCTGTCGACCCGCTAGTCGAGGCTCGCTGCGGAGCGCGCTGTAAAGCTGGGAGGCCTCGATGACCTGCGCCGCGCCGCTAGCGTCCAGCACCGCGACGCGCTGGCGCGACGGCAACGACCCGGAACCGAACACGAACAGGCGCTCACCCAGCACGACTGCCGCCTCGAAGTCCGGCTTGCGGAGCTTGTCGTCGAACAGACGCGGACCACCCGCAACGGTTGGCAAGGCGTGTGCGCAGAGCTTGCCCGACTCTTGCCACCACCCAAGCCAGAGCGCGTCGTCTTGCACCAGGATAAGGCGCTTGCCAAAGCGCGCCAGCGCCGAGCCGGCCCTGACCCAACTGGCGCCGACCTGCCTCGAGGTGTCGGCGTCATAGCGCAGCGCGAGTCGATGGACGACGCGGACGCTCCAGTCTGCCTCCTGCCGCGCGCTGATCATGGCTTTTGAGGCTTACGTCATAGCATGCGGGTCGCTCGGGCCGCGGGCTCGAGTGTCTCCCTTGCGTAGCATCAGCCAGATTACATTGACTCCTCGATGACCAGCTCCACCGTGCGCGCGTGCTGGCCGCAGCAGCTGGGCTGCGCATTGATACCGCTCGGCCACACCTCGACCGAGATGTTGGTTCCGGCGGGCGCGATATCCGGCATCTCGAAGCTCAGTTGGAACGACTGACTGTCTCCGGCGAGCAGCCCAAACAGATCATGCCAATCGCCCATCGCGGGTTCGACGCTGGGCTCGCTCACCTTGAAAACGACGCCCGGGTAGTCGTAATGAGACTCGGGCCCGGGGTTGCTCAGCTGCCCGTGCAACACGACCTTCTCGCCAGCTTCGACCCGCCCGTCGCCGTCCTGGTCGACGACCACGAACGGCCCCAGCTTCAGCTGTCGATCTTGAATGCATTGGTCATCGGGCTCGGGCGGCTCACACCGCTCGCCGCTGCCAGCCTCGCCGCCCTGGCCGTTGCCTCCCTCGCCGCTTCCGGCCGTACCACCCAGCTCGCCGGCGCCGGCCCTTCCGCCGTCGCCCGCACGGCCGCTGCTGCCCGACAGCCCCGGCGACCCCGCCGTCGTCGCGCTGGCGCCAGCTCCGCCTCCGCTAGCTGCGCCCACGCTCGAGCTGGACTGTCCCGCGACGCCCGCGCTCTCTTCCCCCTCTGCGGTGCTGGCCGACCTGCCACAAGCCGCCAGTCCACCCAGCACCAACAGCCAACCAAGCGTCTCGAGTCTCATGTGTGGTTGATCTAGCCACGGTCGTAAGACTTGAGAATCTGTATTTTCAGTCCGTTATTGTACGTGATAGCCATAGAGTCCGGAGGGTGCGCTGGCGTTTTTAGCGCCGCGGGTCGTAATTGCCTGGCAGTCTAACTACATATATTTAATGCTCATTTATCATAAGCGGTTTAAGATAAACACGTGGATCCGCTGATCAAGCAATACCTGAGTACCATCGGCAGTCGCGGCGGGCGGAACAGCAGGCGGCAACTAACCGCTGCGCAGGCACGCGACATGGTCAAGGTGCGCGAGGCGCGTCGAGCGTTCCGGAAGTTTCACACGCAGTGCTTCTGGTCGTTCGACCCGAACTACGACGTCACGCCAGCCGATGTGCCGTGGGTCGCAAAGCAGTTGATGGCCTACGGCGGCCGGGCAGGCTGGGACATCGGAGCCAAGCTATGCCGCTAACCGCCTTTCAAGAGGAAGTCGCGCGGCTGCTCGCAAAGCATCGCAGTGCCGACAGCTACTTGGCAGGCGGCGCTGCGATGCACATCACGCCCACGTCCAAGCGTTACAGCAATGACCTGGACTACTTCCAAGACTCCCAAGAGCGTGTCGCGTCGGCATTCGCAGCCGACCGCGCGTTGTTGGAGGCTGAGGGCTTCGTCCTCGAGATCGGTATGCAGCAACCCGGGTTCATTCGCGCGCTCGTGCGAAAGGGCGTGGGTGCCACGAAGATCGAGTGGGTACATGACACGGCGTGGCGGTTTCTGCCGCCTGTCGCGGATGCCCTTGCGGGCTATGTGCTAGCGCCCGTAGATTTAGCGGTGAACAAGCTGCTCGCGCTCGTTGGTCGCGAGGAGCCCCGCGACTTTTTGGATACCATTTACGCGCACCAAAGCGTGCTTTCTCTCGGCGCGCTTTGTTGGGCCGCGGCAGGTAAAGATCCGGGCTTCACGCCGGCGTTTCTGCTGACCTTGCTGCGCAGGCGGGGACGCTACCGACCCGAAGATTTCGCGCGCCTGCACCTGCGCGAGCAGCCGGACTTGGTCGCGCTCAAACGCGTTTGGTTGGACGCGCTCGACCAGGCTGAGGCCTTCGTCGCTGCGCGGCCGCCCGATCAGCTCGGATGCCTGTACTACTCCGAAAGCAAGCGCGAGTTCGTTTCGGATTTCGCAAAGGGCGACCCCGACATCGTCCCGCACTTCGGACGACCGGGCGGCGTCATGCCTCAGCTTCGAGACTAAGATGCCATGTGAACGAGATGCCGCCCCTGTCGATTGCAGGGCGCTGGGGCATGTTCACTTTCGTGGACTCCGTCGCAGTCGAGCTGACCCAATCGTGCAGCCCGGCGTCAGCGGGAAGGCTTTGCTGGCTATGAAACCAGTCCG
>JAYUYU010000410.1:0-2161 GCA_043752365.1 Myxococcales bacterium
CACGCGCAAGGGGACGCTGTTCACGGGCGCCGTCCTGGCCGCTACGCGCTCGGCCAAATTGACCAGCGGCGTGGCCCGCTCGTTCGGCATGGCCGCCACCGGGCGCGCCGCGCGCAGGCGCATCAAGCTCGAGTCACGAGTCTCGAACAAAGAAAATTCGGTGGTGCCGATCAGGATGCGATCCCCTTCGCACAGCACGGTGCTGTGTCCCACTTTCAGGCCGTTGACGTACACGCCGTTCGTGCTGTGCAAATCTTCGACGACCACGCTGTCGCCCTGCACGCTGATGCGCGCATGCATGCGGCTCACCAGCGTGTCGATCAGCAGCACGTCGCACTCGGGAAGCCTGCCGATCAGCAGCGACCCATTGCCCAACTCAAGGTCACCCTGCGGAGTGATGACTGTCACGGGCGCGCACAATTCGGGGCGCGCGCGGGCATCACGCGGGCGCTCTTCGTGCTTCCTGTGGGGCGCAGGAACTACCGGAGTAGCGACGGGCGTGTACGAGGGCACCGTCAGATATTGCCTGAAAAATGCCTATTCGTGCGCAAAATTCGCGGGTCGTAGCCTGGGGCGACGTCCGCATTCAGTCAGCTGCGTGCATGGGGCTTACTGCCTCGTCGCGGGTCGTCGCGGGTCGTCGCGGGTCGTCGCGGGTCGCGGGTCGTCGCGGGTCGCGGGTCGCGGGCGGCGCGGGGGCCTCAATCGTGTACCCGAACCCACAGGGCCGCACACAGAGTCATGGGCCGTCGGTGGGAGGCTTCAGTACCTTTAGCCTGTCCTTCACTCGCTCGCTGACGAACACGCGGTTTTTGGCGTCGACAATGAGGGCGCCAACGCCCTCGAGCGACTCCACTAGCTTCAACCCTTGCTCTGGCCCAAGAATAAACACCGCGTCGTCGATGCCGTCGGCGGTGGTCGCGTCGGGTGCCCAAATTGTAACGCTGCGGCACGCCGTCGCCGGGTAGCCCGTTTTCGGATCGATGATGTGGTGGTAGCGCTTACCGTCCACGACATACGCTCGCGCGTAGTCGCCCGCCGTCGAGAAGGCGTGATCCGTCAGCTCCAGTACGGCGAAAAACTCGCCCTGGGGGCCACGGGGGTCCTGCACTCCGCTCACCCAAGGTGAGCCGTCGGGTTTGCGGCCGGAACCATACAAATCACCACCGGCCTGAGCCAAAAAATCGCGCAAGCCGCCTTCAAGCAGCACCTTCGCGGCTCGGTCCACGATGTAGCCCTTGGCTATTCCCCCCAGCCCCAGCTGCTGGCCCTTGCCTAGGCGCACGCGCCCGCCCGCTTGGTCTAGCTCCACGCGCCGGTAGTCGACCAGCTTGCGCAGCGTCGCGACCTCCACGCGGCTCGGTAGCTTTGGCTTGTCGTCTTGGGCGCTGCCAAACTTCCAAACCTTCGACAGCGCCTGAAAGGTGATGTCGAAGCTGCCACCCGAGAGCTTGCCCGCCCACAACCCGCGCTCGATGACGGCGGCCGCCTCGGGCCCGACCTTGACCCAATCGCCCGAGTGCTGGTTGACCTGACCGATTTCGCTCTCGGGCTTCCATTCGCTCAGCAGCGCCTCGAGGCGCTTGATTTCGGCAACGGCTTTGGCGAGGGCGTCGCGTGTCGCGGTCTCGTCCAGCGCGACCGTGGTGTAGGTGATGAAGTGCAAACTGGTGCCCATCGCCTCGGCTTGCACCTCGACTTTGGTCGGTTTGAATGGGGCGCTCGGAGCCGCGATGGCGCTCGCGCTCGGTCGAGCGCCCGTCACCGCATTGGCCGGCGCCGCCTGTGGCTGCGCTTTGGTTGGCGCCGCGCTGTCCGCCGGACGACTCCTGGAATGCGCGCCATCGCAGCCCCAAGCCAGCATCGTCCACCCCAAAAGCGCGACTGGTCGCCAAAATGTCACGTCATTCCGCTCATTTCGCGCGCTCGCGCTCATGACGAGTATGCTTACCATTCCTCGGTGCAAGAAGGGAGACGTCGCCATGATTGACCGCGAAGACATCGACCGAAGCGTGGACGCCGTCGCCCCGCAGGTCATCGCACTCGCCAAACAAATCCACGCCCACCCCGAGCTGCGCTTCGAAGAGCACCGCGCCGCCGGTTGGCTCGCCGACAGCCTGGAAGGAGCTGGCATCGCGGTCGAGCGAGGCGTCGGCGACCT
>JAYUYU010000411.1:0-2159 GCA_043752365.1 Myxococcales bacterium
GCGTCGGAAAGACTGGAGAGCGAGAACTCGGTGGGCGCGCCCGAAAGCGCCATTTCCCGAACCAGCGGCGCAAGTGCGGGCTCTCGACGCAAAAGCAACGACGCGACGTTGCCCCGTTCGAGCAACGGCTCCGGAATGACGACGAGATCGGTGCGGGCGCCGCGCGCGATTTGCGCGGCCCACAGCCGGTAGGCCAACGCCTCGGAGCGAACGAGCAGTAGCGACGACGGAGGCAGTGCATCCAGCGCTTCGTCCGTCCAAGAGTCAGCCGCGACTTGGTCACGCCGGTCGGCGGCAAAGGCAGAGTCTTCGACGGCTGCGAAGGCAAGCGTGAAGTGGAACACGACCAGCAGCGCACTCGCCGGCTCCGCGAACGGCAGGCGCGCGCGTCGCACGTAGGTCGCGAGGGCCTGCACCGCGAGCGCCGAGGCTGCCGCGATCGCGATCAGCGAAAGCAGCCGAACCGGCGCCAAGGTGTCGCTGGCCAAGATGCCGACCGTGCTGGACGGAAAGCCGAGGTCGACCAAGAACAGAGCCGCGAACGGCGCGCCCAAGCTGCGGATGGGTTTACGGAACAGCGCGAGCACGAGCCCAAAAATGCCCAGTAGGCAGGGCAGAAGGCCCGCATCCATCAGCCATGCCGTGAGCGCCGTCGTGCGCTCGGCGGCGGCGTCGACCGACATCAAGCTGGAGGTGCCGAGGCCGCCCGACAGATTCAGCTCGACGTTGGGCGACAACGGCCGCACCAGCAAATACAGAGCCCAGGGCACGAGCGGCCCTGCCACGCCGATCAGAAACTCGATGGCGACGTGCGGCTTGGGCCAGCGCCGGATCAACACTACGCGCGACAACAGCGCGACCCCGAGCGCCAGTGCGGCTGCGTGCGATTCGATGGCCGTCGCGGCGATCAAAGCGCCAAGCGCCAGCGTCGACCAGCGCGACTGCGCGCCGATCGCGACCCAAATGGAGGTGAGCGCTAGCGCCACGCCGAGCGTGATGCCGCCGGCCAGCGTGCCCTCGAGCTGCCAGCTGGGCGCCAAGACAGCCGTCAAGGTTGCAGCCAGCGAGAGCAGAGGAGAAAGGCGCGGTGTCGGAAGCGACAACGTAAGCGCTCGCTGAATCAGTCGGTAGGCGACCGCTCCGGCAAGCGCGAGGCCGAGCGCGCTCACCCAACCTGCCCGCAACAGGCGCCCACCGAGCGGCACTAACGCCAGCGCTTGAGTCAGCGCTGTAGAGACCATGCCCTCGGTGCCGCTGGGCACGAGCCCGAGCGCTCGCACGACCGGCAAGTCGTCGCGCCACTGGCCGGTCGGCGAGGTGCGCAGCATGGTCACCACCAGCGGCACCGCAAAGGCCAGCTTGCGCGAAGCCGCCTCCAGGAAGGCTGCAGCGCGAGCGGGCTGCGCCATGTTGGCGGGCGAGGGCATGCGCGGGGACGGCTTCGGGGGGGCCGCTTTCGAGGCCGTGACAGAGCTCACCGCCCATGGCTGCCAGAACTGCAGAAAAAGGCCCACTTTCTAGGCGTCATTCAGGCCCGCTGATCGTGCTAAAACAGCCGGCCTCGGTGAGTCTTGGCGATGCCGAGACCCCAAATTTAAGGAAGATCAAGTGGCCCGCTTCATTGATGAGCTGAAACGAACCCATACCTGCGGCGCGCTCCGCGCCTCCGACATCGGTAAGGAGGTGGTGCTGTTCGGCTGGGTGGCCAATCGCCGCGACCACGGTTCCATTGGTTTCGTCGACTTGCGAGACCGCGAGGGCGTGACGCAAATCGTGTTCGACCCGGACGCTTCGGCTGACGCGCACAAGGTGGCGGAAGCGCTGCGCGGCGAGTGGGTAATCGGCATTCGCGGCACCGTGAAGTCGCGCGGCGAGCAGTTCAGCAAAAAAGAAAACAAGCTGGTCAGCGCGGCCAACGTGAACATCCCCACCGGGGAGATCGAAATCACGGTGCTCGAGGCGGCCGTCTTCAACAAGGCCGAGACGCCGCCGTTCGC
This sequence comes from Myxococcales bacterium, assembly GCA_043752365.1. GTDB lineage: Bacteria > Myxococcota_A > Polyangia > Polyangiales > Polyangiaceae > PMG-095. Next base: position 1,998 of record JAYUYU010000411.1, read on the forward strand.
CATCGAAGACAAGTCGGACACGCGAGAAGAAGTGCGGCTCGAGTATCGCTACTTGGATTTGCGCCGCGCGCCGCTGCAGCGCGCCTTGCGTATGCGTCACAACGTCAACTTCGCGACACGCACGTACTTGACCGAGCAGGGTTGCCTGGAGCTCGAGACGCC
>JAYUYU010000412.1:0-2159 GCA_043752365.1 Myxococcales bacterium
TTTGTCAGGGTGGCTCCCTCCCACCTTCGGCGGGTGCCCTCCCACCGACCCTCCCACCTTCGCTGGTCGGAGCAGTAGAGCCCTTCCGGTCCATCAGCCGCATCACCCGGGCCAGACCCCTTGCTGCTCGTCCCGGCCGACCGAGCTGTACCGACGCTGCTTGGCCTCCGTCGCGTAACCGCAGATCGAGCGGGCCGTGCGGCGCTTCAAGGAAGTAGTGGAAGAGTGCCTGACAAACAATGGCGTAACCAGCGCCGACGTCGACTGCTTCATCTTCCACCAGGCCCACCTGCGCATCATCGAGGCCGTGGCCAGCGCCATGGGCATTCCGTCAGCGCGCGTCTTCAACAACATTTCTCACTACGGCAACACGGGCGCCGCGTCGGTGCCGATTGCGCTGCACCAAGCGGTCACGAGCGGCTTCATTCGCGAGGGAAAGTTGGTGCTTCTGACGGCCTTCGGCACCGGCTTCTCTTGGGGCGCAGTACCGATGCGCTGGTGCCCCAATCGGCTGTTTTTCAGTCGCAATCGCCCTGTAGTATCTGCGCCATCATGCAAGTCATGGACATTCAAGCCATCGAAAAAATTCTGCCGCACCGCTATCCCTTTTTGTTGGTCGACGCGGTCGACGAGGTCAACGAAGAAAGGATCGTCGCTCGCAAATTGGTGTCGCGGAACGAGCCTCACTTCGAGGGTCACTTCCCCGGCCTCCCCATCATGCCGGGCGTCTTGATTCTCGAAGCGCTGGCTCAGGCTGGCGCGCTCTACGCGGCGCACGTCGGCGCATTCGACCCCAAAACCCAGATCATTTTCTTCATGTCGGTCAAGGACGCAAAGTTCCGCAAGCCGGTGGTGCCGGGCAATGTCCTCACGTTGGAGGTGCTTCCGCTACGCAAAGGCACGTCCGTGTGGCGCTTGAGCGGCGAGGCAAAGGTCAACGGTGCCGTCGTGGCGCAGGCCGATTTCATGGCGAGCATTCAGCCGCGCAGCGCCTAGCTGTCGGCCTTTCGAGCAGGAGCAGTCGGGTATGCCGAGCTTCGGTTTCACGGATGACCAATTGGCGCTCGCGCAAGCGGCTCGCGACTTCGCTCGCAAGGAGATCGCGCCGGTAGCCGGGAAACTGGACGAGGCCGCGGAGTTCCCCGGGGAGATTTGCGACAAGGCGTGGGCCGCCGGGTTGATGAACTGCGAAGTACCGAACGCTACGGCGGGCTCGGCCTGACGTGTCTCGACCACTGCCTGGTGCTCGAAGAGCTCGCCTTTGGCTGCATGGGGGTCACCACCACCATCGCCGGGAACATGCTCGGCACCATGCCGCTGTTGCTCGCGGGGAGCGAGAGCCAGAAGCAGCAGTACTTCTCGCGCCTCTTGGCCAATCCGTCGTTTGTCGGCAGCCGCGTTGGCCGACAACCCCAGCTCGATCCTGGCGTGCTTCAAGATGACCTCGAGCACGCTGAGATCGGTGTTGATGGTGTGCGGTGATCTTGATGTCACCCGCCGTCGCGTTCAACCTCTTGCGCTGGGTGCCACAGCACGTGAAGGAGCCGCTCCTGCTGATCAGCGGCGCGCTCAGCCTCATTTCGCTTGGCGTCCTGCTGCTGCTCGGTCGCTTCACCGGCTGGAAGCGAGCTGGCTTGGTTCTCGTGCTCGCCGGCGCAGTGGGAAACTACACCGATCGTTTGGTCCGCGGCTACGTGGTCGACTTCATCCACGTCACTCAAGAGAGCGCCGGCCCTCTCGCGGGAAGCTGGCTAGCGGCACGGGCTGACGAAGAAGTTTAGCGCCATGCGGTCCTTGGGTACCGGCGGAGGGGGGCCGCGCACGATGCGGGCTTCGAGCGTCGACAACGCCTGCATCTGCTTCGGATCCTGACAGTTGACCGGGTTACCCTCCAGGATTAGCTCGGTAAGTCCGCCCAACGCGAGCAGCGGAGTCACGTCGCTCAGCTTTGCGCCGCCCAGGCTCAAGTTGTAGAGCTTGCGGAGCTGCGCGAGCGGACGCGCGTCTGCAACGGGGTTGCCGTCCAAGTACAGCCAGTCGAGCTGTTTCAGGTGGACTAGCGGCGATAGGTCGCTCACGCGCCCATCCCACAGGCTGAGCGCGCGCAACGCCGCGACGCCCGAAAGTGGCCACAGATCCGCGAAGCTACCGCCCTTTAT
>JAYUYU010000413.1:0-2159 GCA_043752365.1 Myxococcales bacterium
GTCCGACTTTCTCGGCGCAGCCGCCGAGCTTGAACTAGCCCGTCGCTTGGAGCGCCCGCGCCGGTTTCGGTTGGCTTCCTTGAATGCCAAGAGCGCGACTTCTTCGTTCTTGTCGTCGAACGCACCGCACGCACAAGAAAGGCGTGCGGCCGTTCGCGGGACACCTTGTCCGCCGCGCCCGGACCGAGACTTGAGCTTGCCCACGATCTGCGCGATCTTGTCGCCGAGCGTTCCAAACGAGCTGTCTGCTCGCGACAGAGCGGTGCGGAGCTCGTCTGGGCCGAGCGACAAGGCAAGCACACGGAGAACTTCACGCCGTGCTCTTGCTTCCGTGCGCATGGGGCCGAGTTCGGCCTGGATCGCCTCTCCATGCTTGGCGACCGTCGACGCGAACAAGGGGTCCCCGGTCAGCGCACGATTGAGGGCGATCCAGGCGACGAGCAAACCAGTTTGGTGCTTCTCGGGCAGCGCTTGGAACTGAGGCCAGAGTTCTTGAGGCACGTGACTCCAGAGGGTTTCTTGCTGCCTTTGGTCTCTCATGCGCCGCCTTTGATCGTAGCGCGAAGGGCGCCCCGTAGTCCGCTCGAAGATAGAGCCGACTTGCTGCAGCGCGCGCTTGCGAATCGGTCTAGGGGGCGTTGGCGGCCCGTCGATCGTGTTACGCTCGGCCAATGACTCAGGGGCTCCGGCGTTTGACGTCGATCGCGTTGTTCGTCACGGCATGCTCGCGCTCGGAGCACGTGCCGCAACCTGCACCCTCGGCCGCCCCCGCGGTGCAGCCGGTTCCCGCCGCCCCGCCGTCGAGTGTGCCCGTTGCGGTTCCGTCCACGGTCCCGATAGCCGACCTCCTTTTTGAGGGCGACCAGCTCGAAACCTGCGATGAGGTCGCAGTATCTCCTGAACGAGCCAAGGCGATTGACAGCGCCAAGGCGGAGAAAGGCGAGATCCTGCGCAAGGGAGAGACCTGCGATCAAGCTACCGGCGCAAAACCCTGGCAGGCTGTGTGCAAACGGCCCGATGGCCTCCAGTCGTTCTACTATCGTGCTGCGGCGCTGTCTGGCACGGACAAGCCCATGCGCGACTGCCTCACGAAGGGCGGCGCTTGGTCCAAAAACGAAAGCCGCGAGGCCAAGCGAGAGGCCGCGGAGCAAAGCCTGGCACGCGCCCAGCGAATGCTTCAGGGCGCCAAGTAGACGTCCACGCCAGCACCTCAAGCTGGCGCCCCAACATGCTCAGCCCAGCCCTCGGCTAGGGCTCTCAGGTAAGTACCAAGCGCTGCATCCGCAGCACGCCGAACGATGGGCACCGGCAAAGGGCACCGTGCTGCGGAAGGCGGCGGATCGAGGCAGACGACGATCGCCCCGTCCCCGCTTTCGTCCGAGGAAAGCCCAAGCTCGCCAGCTTTTCGGCGCCCTCCGGAGCCGTAGGTCAGTGGTTCGAATCCACTGGGGCGCACCAGGAAGAACGAGCGGGGGCTGCAGCGAACGCAGCTTGATTGCAGAAGCTGCCGTGTCGATGCCGGGTCGCATTGGCTGGCCAGAGGCGAAGGGGGACGCCACGCCTGCGGCGTGGGCGAGACCGCCTGCGGCGGTGGCGTTAAGGTGGACCGCCTACGGCGGGAAGCCGTGAAGGTGGACCGCCTGCGGCGGGGGGCGTGAACCGCCTGCGGCGGGAAGACGTGCACGGGCCTTTCGGCCCGAATGATCGTGCACGCCTTCGGCGAGGGCGTGAACGCCTTCGGCGAACGCGCGCTGCCCGCTGCAAGCGTCCTCGTTCCCTGGCGCAGCCAGCTCACCAACCCCGCAGATGTGTGCGAGTTTTGAAAGCGCTGCGACACTCGCCGTCACAAGGACGATCACCTGTCGTTGGTCGCGAGCTCAACCCGCAAGCAACGCTCACGACTGGAGCAAGGTGGCATTCGTACGCTGGCAGAGTTGGCCGAGCTGGGAGCCGCTGCAGAGGTCCCGGGCATCGAGCGCACGACGCTCGCCTCGGTTCAGCAACAGGCGCGTACTCAGTATGCAGCACGGCTTGCCGGAAGCCCTCGCTACGATTTGCGGCGCAATTTCGATCCGGGTTCTGGTCTGGAGCTGTTGCCTGAACCCAAACCGGGCGACCTCTTTCTCGACCTAGAGGGCGACGCGTTCGTGGGCGACGGC
>JAYUYU010000414.1:0-2158 GCA_043752365.1 Myxococcales bacterium
CGAGCAACTGCGACAGATCAGAGCCGTCCAGGTACTCCATGACCATGTACGGGCGACCGTCTTCCAGCGTCCCCACGTCCGAGACGCGTGCCACGTGAACGCTTTCGAGGCGCGCGGCGGCGCGGGCCTCGCGCAAGAAGCGCGCGACGGCCTCGGCGCTGAACGCGGCCTCCGCGAGCATCAGCTTCACCGCCACGCGCTCTTCCAAGTGAATGTGGCGAGCGGCAAGCACGACACCCATGCCCCCTTGGCCGAGCACTCGTTCGACACGGTATTTGCCCGCTAGGACCTGGCCCTCCATCGAGTTGGGCGCGTTCATGGTTGCACTACTGATCGACGAGAGTCCAACTGTTCCAAAACGCGCTCCATAGCCACTTCTTGCCGCTCTTGGCCAGGCCGGCCCGGTGAGTCGATCGCGGCGTCATGCTACAGCCGGCGCTGCGCCAGTGTCACCTTCGTAATGTCCGCGCGGAGCCATCGCTTACGACCGAACCCGCGGAATCGATGGCCCTCCGCCGGCCGGATCCGCCGCTCGATGTACGGAGGGTTTCGGCGGCGGCAAGTCGCACGTTCAAGCGAGTGCAACAATTGACTATGGACTTGTAGCCCCCTCGAGTGAGCCCAGCTTGGCTGCCAATCCCGTGTATTCTCGGCGCGTGAGCATGCATCGAGACGAGGTGGCACCGACCAAAGCGTGCGACGCCAGTTGGGAAGAGATGGAGTCGCTCGACGAGAGTCGCCGCCGTTGTGAACGCTGCGACCACGCAGTCGTGGATCTTTCGTCCGTGACCGAGAAGCGGGCGCGCCACCTGCTGGTCCATCCGCCGCCCGAGGGATTGTGCCTGTCGTACCTGATGGATCCGACCACGGGCGAAGTCGCGTTCAAGCCCTCGCGCCGCCGCAAGGTTGCGCAGGGGCTCGCCATCGCGAGCGTGTTGCTGCCCATTGCTGCTTGTGACCAGCGAACGACCGCAGCGCCGCTGGGTCCGGCGCGCGCGAGCGCAACCGCGCCAGCAACTTCGACGAGCGTCGCAACAACGCCGGTTCCGTCGACCTCAGTAGCAACACCGGCTGGCTCGAGCGCTCCCGCAGCGTCCGTTTCGGCTGCGGGGTCGGTCACACCGCCTCGAACGCTCGTGCGCCCGCCACCAGGGATGATGACTCGAACGCCTCGAACGCTCGTGCGCCCGCCACCAGAGCCGCCGCCGAGTCGGCTCGATTCTCAGCCGGACGACAAGCCAGGCGCACTGTAGCGCGGGGCCCGCAGGGCACCGGCAAGCTACGCTGTCGCAGCGGCTGCCAGCTTGACACCGCTGACTGCCGCCGCCTGCTCCAATGACGTTACCGTAGCGACGACTTGAGGAAGCCTCGGACCCGAAAGACGCCGCCGGTTTGCTCTGAGCTGCCTTCATCCTGCCATTCGCCCCCCACTTTTCCTTGAGGGTTCGCGCTGTGCCAGGGCACCGACCGCAGCTCGAAGCGCCGTCCGGGCTCGAGGTGACGACCTCGCGACTCACTCACAGGTTCGAAGGCGAGTGGCTTCCATCCGGTGGCCCTTGCGTGACGCCAGGTGTCGCGGGCAGTAGAACGAATGAGACCGGAGGGTGGCGAGCGTTCTTTGGAACCCACCTAGCGGAGCGCGTCGGGACTGCACGTCGAGCTACTCGGCGATGCACACCGAATAGTCGCAAGACGTCCTACGCTTGCACTCGTTGGCCTTGTCGACGAAGGCGTCGTCGTTGAATTGAACGCACGACGACTCGCAGGTGTCTGAAGGCTTCTCGCCCTTCTCACGATCACATGCGGCCCGCTCGACGCAGTACTCTTCGCACGCCTGGCTCAAGGCACCGTTGCAGCCCAGCGAAAGCAGCGCACCAATCAGCAAAAAACTCCGAGCAGCGTGCTTTGCCATGATGGCCGAGTATTCGCATGCCGAAAGCACGTCGATCCATGGTCAATTCTTCCCGACTCCGCTCGCGGCTTTGGCCTGAGTCCGCTGGCAAAAATTGACCATTTCGTAGGCTAGACCCGAACGGCTATGCCAACGGCATGGCCACCTCGGCAGCTACAGACGACGCTGACGCGCCGCCAAACGATTCTCGCATTGCGGCGGAGCGCCCTCCCCAGCTGCCCGGCGGGACAGGCCTGCAAGGCCACC